>JBNMGC010000055.1:0-10761 GCA_050873845.1 Alloprevotella sp. | reverse complement strand
GGCCTTGAGGTAGAGGTCTGTGAGGTGGAGGTCGGGGATGGTCACGGATGATGTGCTACGGTTGGTCACTGACACGGCGATGCGGCCATCGGTAAGGTCTTTCACGTAGACGTCGTAGCCCTTATCGGTGTAGTTGGTAGTGCCTGTAGAGAGGCTTGCCATGTATTCAGCTTGCTGTCCGAGGGCATCCTGGTTGATGGCAAGGATCTCGGTGTTGGTCAGCGTAGCGATATCGGCTGCTGTAATCAGAGGGTTGGGCATGGTCTGGCTGGCATTGGCTTCGCCCTTAGGAGTCTCGCGAAGGTCGCAGGTGAGTGCCAAGGGGCTTGCAAACATACACCAGAGTGACATCTGTGTGCGAGCCTGAGCGTCGGTCAGTCCGGTAATCTTGCCGCCATTGCTTTGGTGGTTCTTCGTATTGTTGCTGGGACCGCCGAGGCCGTGCAGACCGATACACATCATGTCGAGGTCGTTGAAGCGGTTTACGCCTGCGTACATCCAGAGGTTGCGCACTTCGTCGCAGCCGCCCAATACGCCGGGGCGAGAGTTGTTGCCTATCCAGTCTTCGCGAGCATCGCTTGTGGCACGCCAGCTTGAGCCGCCAGCTTCAGCGCCCCAAGTCCAAGGCTGCGTCTTGCCCCATTCGCAGATGTTGAATACGAAGGGCTCTTTGCCTTCTTCCTTACGCTTTTCGTTGAGCTTGGCAATAGCATTACCCATCTGAGTGTAGCTTATCTTCGTGCTGGCTTCATTGTTGCAGAAGTCGTACTTGAGCATATCTACGCCCCAAGAGTCGAACAGGGCGATGTGCTTTTCCTCATAACCGTAAGAACCTGGCTGATATCTCTCGCAAGTCATGGAGCCTGCGTCGCTGTAGATACCTACCTTCAGTTTGTCGTTGATCTGCTTCAGAGCTGTCTTCAGTCCGCTGATTCCGTTGGGGAATTTAGCGGGGTCGTAGGTGAGGGCAGCCTTGTCGGTCGACTGAGTGGCCCATGCGTCGTCGAGCACGATGGTGTTGAAACCAGCGTCGATGAGGCCGTGCTTCTGCATGCCCTTAGCGATTTCTACCATCTTGTCGTGGCTAATGGCGCGTGCAAACCAGTTCCATGTGAGCCATCCCATCATCGGGGTGGGCGACTGCAGGTGGTTGCTCACGATGAGCGTTACCTTAGTCTGAGTCTCTTCACCAGCTTCGTTGCTGAGGTTGATGGTATAAGTGTATTCGCCCTCTTCGGCGGGAGCCTTACCAGCGACGTACTTGTACTTGTTGCCTATGTTCAGACGGTCGTCGTTGAGCGTGAGGGTAGAAGCGAGCGAGCCGAAGTCAACGCTCTTCACGGTCTCGCCCTCGTTGGTCACGAGCTTGTGGATGTAAGGAGCGCCGGGCACGGCATACATGAGTGTAGCGCAGGGCATGGCGCCTGCTGAGGGATCTTCGATGTTCCAAGCAGAGTTGGAGTCGCTTGCCTTCCAGAGGTTGAGCACAACGTTTTGAGCAATGCCGCCTGTGAAGTTGAGCGAGGGCGATTCCTTGGTGGCATTCTCGATCGAGCCAGGGATGATAGCCAGAGTCTCGTCAGAGAGGAGAAGCATTTGCCAGGTGTTGGCTGCGCTCTTGTCGGTGGTAAACTTTACGTTGCTGCTTGAAGTCGTCTTTTGCAAGCTACCGTTGGTAGTAGCAGTATAGTATATGTAGCACTGTGAGGTCTGGTCGTAGATGTAGTATTTGCCCTGTCCCTCTTCGATGAAGATGAACTTATCGGCTTCGGCGCGCGTCTTGGTGAAGAGGAGGTTGTCACCCGTCTTCTTTACATAAGCCAAGGGCATGTGGAGCATGTAAGTATACTTCTTCTCAGCGTCGATGCCCGTGGTGGGGGTGAAGAATTGGATGAACGTCACGTCTACCTGATAGTTGGCATTGTCGATGGTCACCTTAGCCAAGTAGCCACCGCCTACTTTCACGCTGACGTCTTTTGCTTCGAGTGTTTCAGCCTTTACTTCCTGTGTGCCTTGTGCGTTGAGGCCCGTGAAGGTCTGTCCGTTGATGATCACTTGTGCACCTTGAGGCATACCGTCGCTGAAGAGCTTGTATGTATGCTCTGCGCCTACTTCGGCGAAGGTCCATCGTGAGCCCTTGTCCTTGGTACCATTGTCGGTCCAGAGTCCGAGCGTTACGCTGCCGTCTACGGGATTGCTGGCGCCTGTACCTTGGTACCAATTGATATAGATGTTGGCTACGTCGGTTGTGGTGTAAGGCTGCAGCTCGTATCCGCCGCTGATGGCGTTGAGCTTAAATATAGAAGTTGCGCTCTTTTCATCAGTCATCTTGACGAATCCCGTCTTTGCCGAGTAAGAAGCGGCTTGGTCATAGCTCACCCACTTCTGTGCGGTGACATTGTAGATGTAGTAAGCACCTTCCTTGTCGCTCGAGTAGAAAGCAAACTGTGCATAGTTGGCCTTCGTCTGTGTGGGCGAAGTGGTTGCGTTGCAATAATAGTTGTTGGCATTCATCATCGTGTAGCGATGTTCGGGTGTGCCGCTTCCCGGGAGTGTCTGGCTTACCTCAACCCCTGCTACGGCCTTCAGTGCCAGCAAGAGTACTGATGTAATGCACAAACAGAGTCTGCGATAAAGTTGTGTCATAAGTAGATTGTGATAAAAGATTATGTAAAAAGATAGTTAGATTTAGCGGTGCTTTTAGGCAGCATGTTAGCTTCGGTAGAAGTCCGTTGCGACCTATATATAAAAAGCTAAAATGCAATGAGAATCACTCTTGTTGCGAAGCAAAGTCTCATTCGGTGCAAATATAGGCTATTTAATTTGTTCCTACAAACAATTTGCAGAGGTTTTTACAGAAAAAACTCTCACACGTATGAGTGGTTTTCGGCGCATTGACAAAAAGCGGCAAACTATGCTCTGGAAGAGGCGTAGCTTGCCGCATTGCTTTGCTTGAATAAGTGTGGAAGTGCTCTGCTTACTTCGTTGCGTTGAAGGGGAGGGCGCCTTCGCGGAGGGTGAATGCGGAGAGAGAGAATGTCTTGCCACCTTGGCCTAAGAGGATGGGGGCGGCGGGCAGACTCTCATTGGGCTGGGCGAGGGCGCTTGCTGCACTTTGCTGGGCTGTAGAGGTGCTGGGCTTGTTGTAGGAAGTACCTTGCAGTTCTCCGTTGATGCGAATGGAGTAGCGCTTGCTGCCATGAGTGCGGGAAGTATGAATTTGTAAGAATGGTTCCGTGTATGTATTTTGAAGCCTATTTAGAGCTCTTGAGATGATCAGATGGGGTATTCCCATCCTCTGTGCCAGCCACATATTCCTTCGGGCGGCTTGACGACGTTTTGTCGCTTTGCGGTTCTTCCAAGTAGATGCCAGCCTTGCGTTCCGTTTCGATGTCTTCATCGTTCAGCTGGCTGCTGATGGGGCCATCGGTGGCACTTCCATTGGTGCCCTCTTCGCCCACCACATACCTCTTATAATAAGAGATGGCAAGCGTCGTGACGGGTAGCGCCAGAATCAGTCCGATAATGCCCAACGCATATCCCCATACGGAGAGCGAGAGCAGGATGATGGCAGGTGGAAGTCCCATGATCTTGCCCATGATGCGCGGGGTGAAGATGGTGTCCTGCAGCACCTGTACCACGAGGTAGACGATGAGCACCAAGCAGAGTAACCACCAGAAGTTTTCGCCCGTTTCGGCCGATTTGAGCAATGCCAGCAAGGCTGCGGGCACGAACCCTACCACTTGCAAGTAGGGCACGAAGCTGATCACGCCGATGAGGCACCCCAGACCGATGGGCATGGGGAAGCCGATGATCAAGAAGCCTATGGAGAACATCACGCAGTTGCTCAGTGCCACGAGGGCCTGCCCGCGGAAGTAACCCGCCATGCCGTGCTCAATGTCGGCCACCAGTTGTGAGGCAAAGGCACGCTTGCTGCGTGGCACGAAGTGAATCCACCCGTTGGCATACTTCTCATAGTCCGTAAGGATAAAGAGGAGGTAGAGTAGGGCGATGAGCGAGGCTACGATGTTGACGATGATGCCCGCCGTGCTCAGCAGTACGCTCCACACCTTGGGTAGCGTGTTGCGCAGCGCTTCTATCACGTCGTCTTGTTGCAGAAATTGCGCCACCTGATACTCGTTGATGTGCTTATGTAGATAAGCCTGAATAGGTTCCGGTATGGCAGGATTGTGAGCACCCTTTTGGATGTATTGGAGCGCCACATCCTTGAGGTGTCCCATCTCCTCGATCATGGGCGGCACCACCAAGTAGATGAATCCCGCCACCACACCACACGTGAGCAGTATGGTGATGATGATGCAAAGCAGCCTATTTCGGAGTCGGCACTTTACTTGTAGAAAGCGCACCACGGGGTAGAGCAGATAAGCCACTACCCAAGCCACGAAGAAGGGGATGAGCACCCCGCTCAAGTAGTAGAGCGCTGTGCCAATCAGTCCGATGATGAGCAGTGTGATGACGCCGCGTATGAATCGGTCGAAAGTGATCGTATTGCGGCCGCCCACCTTGAAGGGGCGTGGAGGGTTTTCTGTAGTAGACATATGCGTGTGTATGGTATGTGAGGTTAAAGTATCTGTTTAGACTGCTTTTTAATCAGTCCTTTAATCTGCTCTGTGGGCGACGCGTCTCGCGTCGGCATTATCCACAATTCAGCAGGTGAGTTAATAGGCAGTGGGGGCGAAGCGTCTCGCTTCGGCACGCAGGCGTAGGGCTCGATGCCCGAGTCTGCGTAAGAGAAAAAACACTTTTTTTTGCCAAGCTTCGGCGTTGAGCCTCGCATGGCAAGCCGACGCGAGACGCGTCGCCCCCACTTCCTAAGGGCTCACCTCTTTGATTGCATCGCAGCCGATGCGAGACGCGTCGCCCACGTAGCTGATGGATGTTGAGCAGTTTGTCGTGATTCTGAATGCGTTGTTCACTTGCAAAGTTACGCTTTTTAGTCTGATACGCACCTTTTTCTGCGTAAAAAAGCCCCCTCTTGCTCACAACTCTTAAGAGGGAGTGTGAACGAGAGGGGGCTGTGTGTGCGTTAGCAGAGAGGGCGGGGATTATTCATCCGCGTCGTCCCATGCATCGCCTTTGTCGCTCCAAGCAAAGTCTGACTTTTGGCTCCAGCGAACGTCGGTACTCTTGTCTTCGCCTACTCCGATGCCTTTGCCACCGCTAATGCTCAGCATGGCATCTTCGGTGAAGAGGCTTACTTTGCATGAAAGGGGCTGAATATATTGTTTCTTCATAATCTTGTTGGTATTGAATGAGTTTGATAATAGGGAAATGTGTATCAGCGAGCAATGTACTTCTTGCCATTCTGGATGTAGAGGCCACCCTTCACGGCACGCATCACGCGGCGACCGCTCAAGTCGTAGATAGGAGCGTTAGTGCCTTCGGTGGCGATGGTAGCGTGGTTGATGCTGGTGGTTGTAGCGTCGAAGTTCAATGCTACGGCATTAGAGCCGCTGAGGGTGCTCTTAGCCAAGTAAGCACGGTTGGCGGGAAGAGCAGCCGAACCGCTGGCGGCGTAGAAGCCCACGAAGTTGTCGGTGGTCACGCCAAACACGAGTTTGTCGCTGAGGTCACTGAAGGCGATCTCGCTTGTAGTGCCTACGAGCTGGTTGCCCGAGAGCGAAGTCTCTGTAGCCACGGCATTGGCAGTAAGCACGATGTTGGCAGCCTTGCTGTCGCTCTTGATGAGGATTCCTTGGCTTGCGGGGATCACCTTGGTGCTGACGTCGGTCATGTCGAGTGTAGAGTTGTCGGCATTGTATGCACCCGTATAGAGTTTAGCATCGGTAGTGTTGCTGCTTGCTACGGCGAAGTCGAAGGGAAGGGCGAGGGTAGCAAATGAAGCTACGAGGCCATCGGTAGTGTTGAGATTGACGGTGAATTCAGGTTCGAGGAAGAGGAAGCAAGCACCGTTAGATCTCATATTCCATGTGCCGATATTCATGCCGCTTGCACCACCATTGTCCAGAATGTTGCCGTTCTGAGCTGTAGCGGCTGCGTTGCAAAGCACGAAAGCCTTAGCTTTAAGTTCAGCCTTGTTGGCATCGGTGATATTGTTTTCGTTGTCGATGATGTTGCCACCATATACCTTCCACAGGTTGTTGCTCTCTGTGCTTGAGGGAGTGGCGTAAGTAGCACCATTGTTGTTGCTTTGCTTTACGAAGCACTTGCCCGACTTATTCATTACCTTGAAGCCAGTGAAGGGGTTACCCACCATGCGCCAGAGGTCGTCCGCTACGCCATTGAGCGTACTGTTCTGGTAAGCTCCGTTGGCTGCAGAACGCACGATAGAAGTTTCGCTGTTGGTGTAGATCTTACGGCCTGTAGTCGAGATGTTACCCGTCAGGTAGCCCCAGTGGGGAGTATCGCTCTCCGTGAGTGAGAAGGGGAATGGATAACTGCTGAGGTTTACTTCGATAGTCTTCGTAGTAGCTTCCGTTACGGTGCCTTCGGGAGTCGTTGCAGTCACGAAGTTGGGTAGGTTGCCCGGGGCAGGGTAGGCTGCACCAGCGGCTGCTTTAGTGGTGTAAGTGCCTACTTGTGTGCCGTTGATCGTATAGTTATAGGTTACGTCGTAAGCCTCTTCTGTGGTCTTTACTTCGTAGAATTGGAATTTAGCGATTTCACCGCTTGTGGCAGTTTCGCTGTAGGTCCAATATTCCAAGCGGTTGGCGCTTCCTTTCGAGCCACCCAGTGTGAGGAATGCCACTTGGTTGGTGTTGAAAGTACCAGCAGACTTGAGCTGACACCATGTGGCATCGTCGGCCTTGGCAGGCACTGCTACGCGAGTGAGCTGACCTGCAGTAGTGCTCAGTTGTCCACCATTATGACCGTTGCTCGGAGCTGCGGGAATGTAGTTGCCACCGCTTACTTGCAGTGTGATGCTCTGATCCGTGTTGACAGTCACCACCCACGTGTAGTTGGTAGCAACGGCTTGGCCTCGCAGGTCGTTGGTAGAAGTGGAGGCATCGGCCTGTGCTTGGCTTGTGCCGCTTCCGGAGAGGAATTTCGCATTGGAATAGTCTGTGCCGTCACAGTTCTTGTCGGCAGCCACCATGATGGCATACGATTTTCCCGACTCAAGGTCGGCATACGGTGTGGCAGTAGTAGCATAGTACTGATACTGCGTCTGCGCTCCAGCTGTAGCAATGAATGACAACAGCATGGTTAAAAGAGTAAATGTCTTTTTCATTAGCGTTATTAATTTATGGTAGTATAGATATAGTTGTGCGTTGGCGGAATTTGTAAACGGGTTGACAAGTTAACAGGTGAACAGGTAAGTTTGTCGAGTCCAATCGTTTCCTTTTTTAGCGAAACAAGTAGTCTAAGACATATTTACTCGTTAACTTGTTAACTTGTTTACCCGTTAACCAAAAATTCCGCCAACGGGTATAGTTGTGTCTATGTGTTCACCTCGCGTTTGCATAAGCATGCATCGCAGTTCTGTTTATGCTGCAAATGTATATATTATTGCTAAAATACAATCGGGGGGGTAATAAAGAATGTTAATAGTGTTAATATTGTCGCTAAATCCTCCTATGAAGTGTATATGTTCGTATGAATAGCTTAATAATATGCATGGCTCGTTGGCGGATTTTCGGGTTAACGGGAAAGCACGGAAAGGAAGCGAAAAAAATCTATTCCTATCTCAAAAAAACGGAAAAGCCATGCATTTTGTTTGTTCGCCCGCAAAATAGCTCTATATTTGCACCATGGGAACACTGTATTTGGTGCCGACACCCGTCGGCAATCTCGAAGATATCACGCTCCGCGCCTTGCGGATACTCAAGGAAGCCGACCTCGTCTTGGCAGAAGACACCCGTACCTCGGGCATACTGCTCAAGCACTTCGACATCAAGAATCAGCTCGTGTCTCACCATAAGTTCAACGAGCACCAGACCGCCGAAGCCTTTGCCGCCCGTATGGCCGCTGGCGAGGTGATGGCCCTCATCTCCGATGCTGGCACCCCCGGCATCTCCGATCCAGGATTTATGCTCGTGAGAGCCTGCGTGGCTCGTGGCGTCACGGTGCAGTGTCTGCCCGGACCCACGGCTTTCGTGCCCGCTCTCGTCTCGTCGGGGTTGCCTTGCGAAAGGTTCACCTTCGAGGGCTTCTTGCCCCAGAAGAAGGGTCGCGCCACGCGCCTTGCCTCATTGGCCGAAGAGCCCCGCACGATGATCTTCTACGAGTCGCCCTACCGAGTGGTCAAGACGCTCGGCCAGTTTTGCGAGACCTTTGGCCCCGATCGCCGTTGCTCCGCTTGCCGCGAGATATCCAAGGTGCACGAAGAGAGCGTGCGCGGCACCCTGTCTGAAGTCCTTGCCCACTTCACCGAGAACGAGCCACGTGGCGAGTTCGTCATCGTAGTGGAGGGATGCGAACAGACTAAGAAGAAGCGCAGTAAAGATTATGATAAGGACAAGGGAAACGCTTCCAAGGACTAATTCTTACGCCTTCAAGGGATAATTTTTACGCTTCCGTGAAGTAATTTTTACGTCATCAAGGGCAGATCTCAATGCTGTCGATGGGAAGCATGATTTTTAGAGAGATATAAGAAAATAGCATAGGTGGGGACGAATTGCCCCTCAACAGATCAAGAAACAACTAAACGCGAATAGGCTATTTGCCACCTGACACCGAAGATGTCCATCCCTATATAATACGGATGGCTCCATCAGGCCCTCTAAACCACCCACAGAAAGAAGGGGGCAGGGCTCTATTATCAACCGCAAATCAACACATCGCAATGAAAAAGTTACTTACACTGCTTATGGCAGTATGCACCTTGGCGCTTGTAGCCTCGTGCAGTACTAAGAAAGAGAAGGAACAAGAGGCCGCCGACCCCAATACGGCCACTATCGACTCCTTGCGTCAAGCACTCGCTCAGTCACAAAACGAGTCGAGCGACATGATCGAGACCCTCTCGCAGATACAGGATGGATTCGACCAAATCAATGAAGCCGAGGGAGTGGTCAACGTGGAAAGCCGCCAGGGCGAACGCGGCAACAAGCAGCGCATACTCGACAATATGGCGCTCATCCAAAACAAACTTAAGCTCAACCGCGAACTCATAGCCAACCTCCAGCAGCAGCTCCGCTCCTCCAACCAGAGTGATGCTCGCACCAAGGCAAAGCTCGAAGAGATGGTGAGCAACTTCAATAAGCAGCTCGAGGAAAAGAGCCGCGAGATAGAAGACCTCCGTGCACAACTCGCTGAGAAGGACATCAAGATAGCCGAGCAGGGCGAACAGATCAACTCGCTCAACTCCAGCGTGAACGACCTCACACAGAAAAATGAGGAGAAAGCACGCACCGTAGCGGCTCAGGATAAGGAACTCAATACTGCCTACTACGTGTTTGGCACGAAGCGCGAACTCAAAGAGCAGCGCATCCTTCGCCGCAACGACGTGCTCAAGGGCAATGACTTCAATAAGGACTACTTCACCAGCATAGACCTGCGCGTGACGAAGACCATCAAGCTCTATTCTAAGAGTGCCAAACTGATGACTAATCACCCCGCAGGAAGCTACTCGCTCGATAAGGACGCTCAGGGTCAGTACACCCTGCGTATTACCAATCCACAGGCATTCTGGAGCGTGAGTCGCTACCTCGTGATTGTGGTGAAGTAAGGAGAAGATATAAGAATTACGCGTAATCATGAAATATATTCCGACGTTGCGAGGATGTGTCCTGACAATGCTCTGCATGGGGCTGACGCTTACCTCGTGTAGTTACAATCAGTTTGGAGCTGTGGCCACGGGCAGCAGCTTGGGCGGCATGCTCGGTTCGAGTATTGGTGGCCTGATGGGCGGCCCGCGAGGGTCAGATCGAGGCACCATAGCCGGCATGGTCCTGGGCGGAGCTGTGGGCGCAGTAGCTACAGCTGCACGCAATCAGCACAATCAGCCACGGACGGCACAGCCCGACGACACCTCGTCGCAGACCTGTCAAGACGATGCTTACGCCTCCTCGACGGGCAATGATGGCGTAGTGAGCTACGATACTTACAACTCTTCGCGCTACCGCGTGCCCTCAGCGGCTCATTCCGACTTGGAAGATCTCGAGGTGAGCAACATTCACTTCCTCGACGACAACAACAATCAGCGACTTGACGATGGCGAACGTGCCCTCATCGTGTTTGATATCTACAATCGGGGCACCAAGACACTCTACAACCTTGCTCCCAATATCACGTGTTCGAGCAAGCGCGTAGCCGTATCGCCTGCTGCCACCATAGCCTCGGTGCTTCCGGGTCAAGGCATTCGCTATACCGCTTCCGTCGTGGCAGTGCGCAGACTGAAGGAAGGCCCCTTGCGCTTCACCATCAGTTTTGGCACAGGCAAACAGCAAGTCGTAGTCAAGACTTTTGAGATATAAGGCGAAACTGTAGGGATAATGAGTTTAGTGAGTTTATAAGTTTAATGAGTTTATAAGCTTAACATAATACGACTCATCCATAAAAGGGAGAGTGTGAAACACCTGCATGATCGGGTGTGCATGCTCTCCTATTTGTGTGTACACATTTCCTAAGCCATCTTTTCAGTCTTTCAGCCGATACCGGGGGCGACGCGTCCTCGCGTCGGCATCACCCACAATTCAGCAAGTGAGTTCAAAGGAAGTGGGGGCGAAGCGTCTCGCTTCGGCACGCAGGCGAAGGGCTCGAAGCCCGAGTCTGCGTAAGAGAAAAAGCATAAACTTTTGCCAAGCTTCGGCTTCGAGCCTCGCATGGCAAGCCGAAGCG
>JBNMGC010000054.1:0-10881 GCA_050873845.1 Alloprevotella sp. | reverse complement strand
TGCGCGCCATGATGAAGGCTCGCTACAGCACCCACAACATTGGCCACTACGGACTGATGTTCCAATACTACACCCACTTCACCTCACCTATCCGCCGTTATCCCGACACGATGGTGCACCGACTCCTCACTCGCTACACCGATGGCGGACGCTCCGTTAGCGAGAAGAAATATGAAGAGCTATGCGAACATTCCTCAGACATGGAGCAACTCGCCGCTACTGCTGAGCGTGCCAGCATCAAGTACAAGCAGGTAGAGTTTATGGGCGACCGCATTGGTCAAGAATTTAATGGTACGGTGAGCGGTGTGACGGAGTTCGGCCTCTACGTTGAGGTGGACGAGAATTCTTGCGAAGGCATGATTCCCCTGCGCCTCTTGCTCGACGACTATTACGAATTCGACGAACGCAACTTCTGCCTCGTAGGTCGCCGTTATCATAAGCGCTACGCTCTGGGCGACAAGGTTCGCATTCGTGTGGAGCGTGCTAATTTGGAGCGCCGTCAGCTCGACTTCGCCCTCGTGGAGGAAGGACAGGATGGTACTGTCCCCGCCTCTCGTCCCGCTGATGCGAAGCCCTCATCTGCCCCCTTCGGTAAGAGCAAGGGTAAGAGCAAAAAGGGAGGACGGCGCGGTCGTGGTGCAAAGCGAAATGGAAAGAAGTAGCGCCACTTCCCTCCATATTCACTATATTCACCATTCCTCTCCTTATCACATTGCCAGCATGAAGCTTTAAAGGCTCAAGGTTTTTAAAGGTTCAAGGTTCATAAAGAAAGATAAGCCCCAATTGCAGAATGATGTCCTGCAGTTGGGGCTTATTGTGTGTGGTGGCGAAGAATGGTCAAAGAGACGCCTTGAATTAATTCTTCTCTATGCGTAGCAAAACGCTATTGCTTAGAATGGCCAAATGAGTGGAACCACGGTGACGGTGATGATGAGCGCAAGCAAATTGAGGGGCAGACCGATGCGCACGAAGTCGCCGAAGCGGTAGTTGCCTACACCCTGTACGATGAGGTTCGTCTGATAACCGATGGGGGTGCTAAAGCTTGATGATGCTGCCATGCAGATGGTTACGAAGAAAGGGATCGGGCTTACGCTCATGTGCTGTGCAATGCTTAACGAGAGTGGGAAGGCAAGGGCTGCGGCGGCATTGTTGGTCATGAGTTCGGTAAAGACGTTGGTGATGATAAAGACCACAGCGAGTAGCACGATGGGACTATAGCTCTTGCTAAGTTCTACCGTAAATTGCGCTACAGCATCGGCCATACCCGAATTCTGCATGGCGCGGCTGATGGCAAAGGCTGAGGCGATTGTCACGAGAATATCCCAGGAGATGAACTTCGTATATTTTCGAGCGGGGAAAATGTTGAGCCACGCCATAATGATTGTTACTACGCTGACGAAGAAAAACATGTCGAGGTGCATTCGGGGAGCGGCCTCGCGTACGGCAGGAAGTTCACCTACTGTAGCGCCAATGATCATCAGTATGAGCAAAACTACGGATAGCCAACGCTTCCACTTCGGCATGCGCACCGTCTGTTCGCTACCATCTGTTACCATGAGGAAGAAGGAAGAGTCGCCCCAGTTCTTCATGAAGTCGTTGTTGGCAAGGAGCACTAGGGTGTCGCCTTCATGGAAGCGTTCGTGGCGCATATCGTGCATAATCATGGTCTCACCATTGCGCTTTAGCTCTAGGATGTCGGCGCCATATTTTCGTTTGAAGTCGAAATCCATCACTTTGCGATTGATGGCTGGGAAGCGTGCACCGAGTACCACCTCGATGCGTTTCAGTCCGAGACCGATTTCTGTGGGCGAGGTAGATTCTCCGCGATCGGTGCGTTGCTCGGGAAGAAGTATTGGCGATACGAACCATACGTAGAGCAGACCGACGATGGCGATGATTACGCCCACCTTGCCTAGTTCGAACATGGTAAAACCATTGTAGCCCGCATCGATCACCATGCCGTGTACGACAAGGTTGGTACTTGTGCCTATAAGCGTACATACTCCGCCCAGGATGGTAGCATATGATAGCGGGATGAGCAGTTTTGTGGCTGCTATTCTGTGGCGCTCAGCCCACCGCTTAATCATGGGTGCGAAGATGACCACCACAGGCGTGTTGTTGAGAAATGCTGAGATGAAAGCTACTACGGGGAGCATCCTTGCCTGCACTTGGCGTTCGCTAGCCCCTTGCTTTTGTGGTAAGAGTTTGCGCAACAAGGCTTCGAGCAGTCCTGAACGGCGTACACCCTCGCTCACCAAGAAGAGCATCGCCACGGTGATCATGCCTTTGTTGGCAAATCCCTCAAGCATTTCCTTGGGCGATATGATGCCTGCGCATAGGAAGACTACTGCTCCAGAGAATAACACTAAGCCCGGACGCATGCGGTCCTTGATTAGTGCCATTACTACGATGGCGAGGATGATTATTACGAATAGAGTCTGCATTATTTTACGATGAACCAGGGATTGTGCAAGTCTTCCTTATTATAGGTAAGCGGTAGGTCGGTTTGTGCATCGATTACGCTACGGCCGGCGGCGAGGGCTATGGCGTGGCCGGCTGCAGTGTCCCACTCCATGGTGGGGGCGAGGCGTGGATAGATGTCGGCTTTCCCCTCGGCCACGAGGCAGAGTTTGAGCGAAGAACCTGCGCTGACGAGCTCCAAGTCAGGATGGTAGCGGCGCAGATCGTTGATAAAGCTCTCCGTCTCGGCTGAGAGATGGGAGCGCGAGGCTACCACGCGGTAGGGACGCCCCTCGTCTGCTCCCTTGAGCGGAAGCGCTTGTGGTGTGCCTACATGGAGCGTCTCAGGGTCAACTTCGGCGGTGAATGCTCCTTGTCCCACTTCGCCCCAGTAGAGGCGGTACTTGGCGGGCACGTAGATGACGCCCATCACGGGCACTCCGTCGGTGACGAGAGCTATATTGACGGTAAATTCATCGTTCTTCTTGAGGAATTCTTTCGTACCATCGAGTGGATCGACTATCCAGAGCGAGCGCCAATCTTTGCGCTCAGCGTAGGGAAGGTGTGCTCCCTCTTCGCTCAACAGGGGGTAGGGGCTTGAAGCTAAAGCCTCGGCGATGACTTTGTGAGAGGTACGATCGGCCAGTGTAAGGGGGGAATTGTCGCTTTTGCGCTCTACTTCCCAATCCAAGTCGGGGTGGGTGTAGATGTGCATGATGGCCTTTCCAGCTTTGATGGCGGCTTCTATGATGGTATCTGTCATATCGATAAGATGTTAGCAGAGTATGCGCTCTGTGAGTGAAAGTATATACTCTGTGAGTAAAAGTATGCTTCCTATATATATAATATGTAGGGTATGGATGGCAAAGTTAGCTTTTCTTGTAAAATTAGAGGTGCTTTGAGGGGCAAAAACGTGGAGTTGGTATGTTAAATAGGCCGGTTGGTAGAGTTCCTTGGGGGTGAGAATAAACTTTTTGAAGCCTCCTTGGTCTTAATATTGTAGGGCGGAAACGAAGCCGGTAGTGCTACAACGTACTGTTCTCAGTGCTACATTGTGCTCTCCTTAGTGCTACAATGTGCTCTCTTCGCATCCTTGCTCTGCTCTTACGCATTATCTAACAATTTAAAATATATAAGATTATGAAACGTACACTTATGGTGCTCTTCGTAGCACTCACATTGGGATCATCTCTTTCAGTACAAGCTCGCGACAAGAAGACTGATGGCGATCGTAAGGAACTCTCGACTAAGCAAGCCTCTCGCATGGCTTCGGAGCTGAAACTCGACGACAAGACGCAAGCGTGGTTTATTCCGCTTTATGCAGAATATCAAGATACGCTCCGTTCGCTCCGCCGTCCGGCAGGCATGCCCGCACCGGGGCAGAAGGGCAAGGCCAGCAAGCAAGATCCAGTTCCCGATGCTCAAGGTCAGGCTCCCGAAGCCAATGGCGAGAAGTCTGAGGCTAAGCGAGGCTGCAAGCAGCTTACTGATGCTGAGGCTCTGCAGCAGATAGAGGAAAACTTCAGCCGCACGGAGCGCGAAGTAGCGCTTAAGCGTAGCTATTTGGCTCGTTTCAAGGAAAAGCTCACTCCGCAGCAGCTCCACACCATCTTCTGCCGTCCGGCAATGCAGCAGCGTCCGCAGAATGGCCGTCCGCAAGGAGGCATGAATGGCGGCGGTCGCCAGATGGGCGGCTTTGGTGGCCCGATGGGTGGCTTCGGCGGCGGTGATTTCTAAGGATTAAATTACTAGTTGTTCTAGTAATACTAGTTGTTCTAGTAATACTAGTAATTCTATAGAATCTGAGAGAAAAAAGGACAAAAGGCTTATGCGCGTAGAGCGCATAAGCCTTTTGTCCTTTTCCTTTTCTTTCTCTGTTAAGAGAAGAGCGGCTTTAGAATACAGCCTTGTGGGTAGTGATGTGTCCCTCTTCTGCTACGCGGATTACGTATACGCCGTGGCCGAAGGTGGGGAGAGAAGCTTCACCATTGACGGTGGCGCTGCTTACGAGTCGTCCTTCAGCATTGAATACCTGTGCGGTGGCGTGAGCGGCCTTCACATTGAAAGCGCCATTTGCTACGGTCACCTGTGCGCTGCCGTCCGATGCAGAAGCGTTGTTGATAGCGTTGATTACTTCGCCCGTCTGGTTGGTCTGCTTGATAGCGGCCTGACAACCCGTTACTACGCAACCTGAGGTGAGGTCCATGAGGAGCACAGCCACCTTGAGGTTGTCTTTGTTGTCGAACATATTCTTCTTCGTATCGAGCGTAGTGGTGAGCTTAACGTCCTGTCCTGCCTTGATTGCGCCGAGATAGCTTGCTTCGTTGTAGCAAAGAGCGTCGTTGATGTAGCGAGCCACGTGGTTCATGGTCATGGGCGAGAAGGTGTACTTCTGGCTGTCGACCACCTTGGTAGTGTAGTCAAGGTTGCCCAAGGCTTGGATGTCTTCGGGATAGTCGGAGAGAGAGGTAGGATCCTGCAGATTCATGGCTACGAAGTAGTTGAGCTGATCTACGTTCTTTACGTTGTCTTCGGTCACTACGTACATTACGCCGTAGTTCTGAGGATTGGCATCAATGTTGAAGCGCAAGGTAGCTTCCAACTTTACGGCACCAGCCAAGGTTACGCTCGATTTGTCGATGCTCACTTGAGCCTCACCGGGAAGCGTAGTGATGTAAGCGCTTGCGTGCTTCGTCTCGTAATAGGGATCGGCGATCATTTCGCGGTTGATGAGTGCGTTGGGCAGATCGATGCTACCATATTCGCTCATGAAATCATCGTAAGAGTCAGCCACGAGGGGATCTGTGCCCAAGGCTGTCTGGTAATCAGTGTGTATGGAGATGTAGACGCCCTTGTTGCCGAGTGAGTCGGCGAGGTTGTCCATACCCACGATGCCTGAGGGGCAGTAGCCACAAGTGGTGCTGCTCAACTCTTCTACCACCGGAGTACGGCTGTAAGCCTCCTTGAATGAGAGAATGTAGTTGTTCATATAGTTCTCATTCGAGCCTGCAAACTCATCGGCTACGCCGTTGACCTTCGTTACGGTCAGCAGGGCAGCTTCGCGCTTGGTATCGTTGGCATAAGTCACGGGGATGGAGAAGTTGGCAGAGGTGAAATACTTCACAGCGGGCGAGAACTCCGCGGTGTGTGTAGTAGTCTTGCCATCATATTCGAGTGTGTACTCAATGCTCTTGATAGAGTCGACGCCCATGTTGGTGATCTGTCCTTGCACGGGCACTGTGCGACCAGCGAAGCCACGAGCGGGAGCGAAGTATTCCAGGTAAGCATCTTCCTGCTTGAGTCCGCCCTCGCCATCAGTGTTGGCCCAGATGAATGCAGCTGCGGGAGTCTGCCAGCTCCATACGCTGGAGTATTGTGCCACATTACCGAGCAGACCAGTCGACTCCTCTGTGTCGCCCTGCTTTACGCCCGAGAGCACGCTGTAAGCGCCATAGCCCTGTCCGGTGTTGTCGGGATAGCCGATGTAGCACATACCGAATTGGCTTGCGTAGGGGTCTTCTGTTGAAGCGGTCACCTTGGCCACGTAGCCGATGAAGAGGTCGCTGCTGGCGTCGGTCACCTTGTAGTCGCAAGCCACCTCGTTGACTCTCTGCGGAGTGACAGAAGTGAGGTCTTTGCTCCAGAGGATATCGAGTGTGCCGTCGTTAGAACTTGCGAGCTTACCGATAAATACCTTTGCGTCGGAATAGTTGCCCATGAAGGGAGCGAAGTTGACGGTCTTGATGGTGTTGCCCACGTAGCGCTGCAGGATGGTAGAAGTGATGCGAGTGGCAACGCCCATCTTGTAGCCAAGCTTATTGATAGCATCGTAGTCAAGTCCGGTAGGCATTACGGTAGCTGAATCGTAGAGCTCCGAACCGTTGACCACGTAGCTCATCTGCTTGGGGTCGCGCGTATACTTCTTAGCTTCCTCGCGTGAGGGAGCGCGGTGCATGCTGGCCTTGAGAACCTGGGCGAGTTCTGCATCCTGAGGCATGTGGCCCAGGACGTTCTTCTTTACGAAGTTCATGCCCTTGAGTGTGGGCACGGCTTTGCTCTTTGCGCTCACCAAGGGAGACTGAGCGCTTGCGGGAGCAGCCAACATGGCTACGGCAGCAAGTGAGAGTAAAAGATGTTTCATGTAATAAATGTGTGTGTTATTTGGTTGATTATATTCCTTTATCGAAGCACGATCTTGGTGCTTTCAGTCTTCCCCTCTGCGGTGGAAATGGTAGCTACGTAGGTGCCTGCGGGTAGAGCGTTGAGGCTTACGGAGCCTTGCGCCTGTGAGGCAGCGGTGTGGAGTGCCATGCGTCCATCGATGGAGTAGATGGTCAGAGAGCGCAGGGCTGAGGCTGAGCCGAAGCGGTAGCTGAGTGTGCGACCGTTGAGGCTGATGCCCTCCGATGTGGTCTGCGTAGAGGCAATGCCTGTAGAGGGGTCGGGGTTGACAAATTTTTCGGTGAAGGAAAGCGCCTTGTTGCCGTCGGCATAGACCGTGATAGTGGCTGAGAGCGTGCTATAGTCCGTCTTATTGAATTTGTTTTCCAATCGCATATACGCCTTGCTGCCCGGCTGCAGGGTCACTTCGCGGCTCTCTCTAATGTTGGTAGGAGATTGGCAGGCGGTGGTGAGTCCGCACCAGTAGAGCGTCTGATACTTCATGCAGAATACTTCCACCTTGAGCTGTACGGCATGGTCGGAAGTGTTGGTAAATGTGGGTTCGTCCGAACCAACGAGGACGGTGCTGCTCGAGCCGAAGGGGTCGGGCTGTGCGGTGAATGTCAGCGTGGCGCCGTCTTCTACGGGCTTTCCGTTGTAGGTCACGCCGATCTGTGCTTGCGCTTGCACGGCTCCTAAGAGCAGGGCAAGGAGTAGGGGGAGGAAATGTTTCATATGGAGTTTAGTGAGTTTAATAAGTTTAATGAGTTTATGAGTTTAATCGGCGCTTCGCGCCTAAGTTTAGAGGTTTGTATTGCTTGCTGCTGGGGGGTAAGGAGGCTGGGGTTATTTCGCTCTGATGCCGACGCGGGACGCGTCGCCCACAGAACTAAGAGGGAAGCATTCTTGTTGATGCCGACGCGGGGACGCGTCGCCCCCGGTATTGGGTGAAAACTTGCCAGTCTGTAATACTTAATACTTTATACTTAATACTTGATTTTTGCCAGAATGTATTACTTATTACTTAATAAAGTGTATTCTTCTGCCTGCATCACCTCGCCCGTCTCGTCGTTGCATACGAATGCTACGATGTGCATGTTGGCGGGCACCCACTTGCTCTTGAGCGTAGCGGTGAATGAGCGCTCTTGAGGCTCAGATTCGCTTAGCGTACAAGCTTCGCCCTCAAGCGGGGTGAGCGCTGTGCGGAACACGTGAGAGTGAACGTAGTAAGCATCAAATCCCGTGTTGGGCACGATCTGTCCTGCCACGATATTGTCTTCTGTGAGCCATACGTGCAAGTGGGTCTGAACCGTCTGAGAGTTGCTGCCTACCACCTTGATGCGGAACTTCACGCGGCTTTCGCCCTCCGCCTCCGATTCCACTTCGCCATCGCGCTCAATGCTGATGCTCGCGCCCGGCTGCACCAAGAGGCGATTTACGGCACGTGCCATCCATGTGGTGTAGGCGCAGTAGGATCCGCTGCGGTCGATGCGCCCCTGCGGGTAACTCTCGTTTTGCGGGATAAACATCTCGTTGAGCTCTTGGCTCTGCTCGTTGGCAAGCCCTATGGGGCTATCCGTCTCGCTCACAGCGAGCGGTCCGCCGTGGATAGCCACCGCGATGGCACGCCCTGTGCCGAAGCTGTGCAGAATCTCGGAGGCTTGATTGGCAGCCTCGGGGCAGTTTACGCAGCGCTGACCCGTGAAGTCCTCTATCAGAATGTTGCGAGTGGTCTGTCGCAGTGCATCTTCTATCGAGACCCTCTCCAGTCTGCTGTCAGTATCCGGTTCGTCGCAAGCCGTGAAACCTATGGCGGTGCAGAGTAGGGAGAGGATGAAATATAGCGTTCGCATAGTGGAGTTTTAGAAATTAAATGAGTAAGAAGCTGTAAGTCCCTTCGATGCGGGCACGTATCTACACACGCCTCCCGAGCAGTTGTAGCCTGCGTCCGTCTTGCCGTAGCTCAGCTGCAGGCGGTGGGCATGGTGGCTGTAGGTGGCACTGACGGTGAAGTAGTGTACGCGGTTGGTGCGTCCGTCGGCCGTTTCGCTGCCATACTCGTCGTGCATGGGCACGTGAGCGTTGTATTCATCTGACACGGTAAACATGAGGTCGGGCAGAACGGAGAGCTCCAAGAGTCCGAACCACCAGTCCTTCTGGTCCTGACGCGAGTGGAGATATTGCGCTTCGCCACGCAGTGTGAGTCGGCGGTTGAACTGATACTTGCCTTCTGCCACGAGGATGTGAGCCTTGATGAGCTTCTCGCCGTGACCCTCGACCACCTGCTGATTGTAGCGCTGAGCAGAGTAGAGAAAGTTGAGCTTTAGTTTGGGCGACAGCTTCTTCTCCACCTGCACGTTGACATCCTGATAGTACACATCGTCGCCCATCTTGAAGAAGTGAGAGTGAGGTCCGTTCGATCCTGCACCGATTCGCTCTCCCAAGTCGGAACATTGGTCGATGCCTCTCACGTGGGAGAAGTAGAGTTTCACCTGCGTGCCGTAGCGTCCGCCTAGCGGCGTGTGGCGCTTGAAGGTGTACGAAGCCTCACCCTGGAAAGCCCACTCTCCGGGCACCATCTGCGTGGCGTAAGGGTAGTGGTTGGCGAGGTCGTAGGTGTGCTGCATGGTGAAGGGCGGCAAGTAGTTGATATAGCAAGCCGTGACCGACTTCGGGTCGCGTCGCGAACGGAAAGCCATGTCTTCGCTACGCTTAGCCTGCAGCAACAGGCTCATGCCGCGCTTGGAGTACGATCCCGAGAGCAGGAGCGTCTGTCCGCGATTGTAGATGTAGCCATTGAGCGCAGAGGGGTCTTGACTCTTCCATGCATATTCGGCAAGGAAGCTGTAGGGCCCCTTCTGGAGGTTGGCTCGAGCGTCGAAAGCAGCCACATTGCGCGGAATCTTCAGTCGGTAGAGCGTGGGGGGCTGGAATCCAAATCCTGCATCCGAAATGTCAGCGTTGGTGAGGATCACGTCGTTCTCTTGAGCCGTATAATGATTGCTCACGGCAGAGAATCCCAGCGTGAGGCGCGTGTTCGTCTCGTCCATGCGGCGGGCCCATTGGTCGATGTTGAGCTCAAGGTCGCCACCCCATGTCCAGGGCGAAGATTTGTCCATGTTGCGGTGGTGCCAATAGTAACGTTGCTGTCCGCCGAGGAACTTGATGTTCACCCCCTTGAAGGGCTTCAGAGCGAGGCGCGCACCGCGTAGCGAATTGTCGATTCCGAGCGAGCGATCCTCGTAGGCGCGGAGCACGAGTCCGGACCCCAACTGCTCGTAGTAGTCGCCCAGTGTGAGGTCGGCCCACTTATAGTTGCCCTTCACGTAGAAGTAGGGCACGCCCCAACCCTTAAACTCCGGTTCGTAGCCCAAGAGCGGATGCTCGAGATATTCCAGTCGGGCTCCCGCCTGGAAGTGGCGGCTCTGCAGTTGCAGTTCGGCATAGGTATTGGTCATGAACTTATCGTTGTACTTGCCCGTGCCGATCTCCTTGTCTTCCGATACGAGGGTCAATATGTCGGTCTGAAGGCTTCCGTGCAGCGTCAGTCGGTCTTTCTCCTCGTTGGCCTCTTGCGCGTGGAGCGTGGAGAGAGGCAGAGCAATGAGGGTGATTAGGCAGATAAGCGTTTTGAGGTGCATGAGTAATGTAGAGTAATGTTATGTTGTAGTCCGTTATTGTGGTTGTTTGGGATATGGATGAGCAGAGATGGTGCTTCCTTCCCGATTGCGAAAGTCGCTTCCCGATTGCGAAGGTAGGGAGAAATGTGCGGGCACGGAAATAGAGTGTACAGTTTGTTCACTTTTTCTTGCTCTCACGCGCGCGCGTTCCGTAGTTTTTCCTGCCGTTTATATAGCTTGCTTGCACTCGTACTGCCAAATAGCTCTGATAATGAATGCGTTGCGAAGTGCAGTAAGGCGGATTTGCTTGCACTCATCTTCCGCTCCTGTTTGCACTCCGTGATTAATCCTTGGAAGCGTGAAAATTAGTGGTTGGAAGCGAAATTCTTAATGGTTGGAAGAGAAATTCTTAATGGTTGGAAGAGAATTTCTTAATGGTTGGAAGCGTAGTATTTTGTCCTACCTCAGCCAGTTCTGTGGGCGACGCGTCCTCGCGTCGGCATGAAAGAGACAGATTGTCTATTCAGAGGCTTTTCAGAACCTACTGGGGGCGACGCGTCCTCGCGTCGGCATGAGATGAAAATATCACCACGCAGAACAGGATGAAAAGCCTCTCGCTCGCTCAATGCGCCGACGCGGG
>JBNMGC010000053.1:0-10924 GCA_050873845.1 Alloprevotella sp. | reverse complement strand
CTAACGGCATAAATGGCAGAACGCCAGAACAGACATTAACCATCATTAACTCTGAGATACTTGGCGCAGATTGGTAACTTAGTTACTTTTGTAGCCTAATAGAGGAAAGAGTTACAGCGGCGCTTTCTGAAATGTCAATATATAAAGCTAACGACAATGGCCAGTATGATTAAAGACAAGATATTCCCCGACTGCCCCATACGCAATGTTTTGGCTCGCATTTGCGATAAGTGGTCGATGCTAATCATCTATACATTAAATGCTCATGCCGATGAGCCCTTGCGCTTCAATGCGCTGCGCAAGCTCATCCCCGATATTTCGCAAAAGATGCTTACCAGCACATTGCGAACGCTCGAGGAAGATGGCTATGTTCGCAGAGTGGTCTATGCTGAGGTACCGCCCAGGGTGGAATATTCGCTAACCGACCGTTCGTTCACCCTAATCCCCATCATCGAAGAACTCATAGGCTGGGCTGCCAACAATATGGCCCCCATCATGAAAGATCGGGAAAAAAACGCAAAATGCCTTGTACAATAGACCGACTTGTTTACCCGTTAACTAAGAATTCCGCCAACGGGTATATATGTAATGTATAGAGTAAATGCCCGTTATCTCATCTTTCGTGTGGAAACGAGGCTTTGCCCCAAATATTATTTCTACTTTTGCAGTAATAACTAAAAAAAGACTCAACCATCCGTGTCAGATTTTCCTAAATGGCTGTTGGCAATAGCCTTTATCAGCCTCATTCCGCTCTTAGCTTGTCCGCTCTATCTCTTTGGCGGTATGCCGTTTGGCACAAGCGAGAATGCCGTGGTGCGTTTCTTTCTCTATTTAGCCACGCAGATGCTGTGGTTCATACCCATAGTGCTCTTCTTCGTAGGGCTCGACGCATGGCGCCGCGGCTTCTATAAGGCGAGCCTCGGAGTGCTCATCGCAAGCGATATAATAGGTATAGCTGGATTGGTAGCCTTATTCATATAGGCTCCCCCCCCCATCAACGTTAAATACGAAAATATGCTCATGAACGATCCCAAACATATCCACATAGCCGACTACGACTATCCATTGCCCGACGAACGCATAGCAAAATATCCGAAAGCCGTGCGCGACGAGAGCAAATTGCTACTCTATAGAAGTGGCGAAATCAGTGAAGACGTCTTCCATAACTTGCCGCAATATCTGCCAGCGGGCGAACTCATGGTGTTCAACAACACGAAGGTGATTCAGGCACGTCTGCATTTCCACAAGCAGACGGGTGCTCTCATCGAAGTGTTTTGCCTGGAGCCGCACACGCCTCACGACTATCAAGTGAACTTTAGCACCACACGTCGGGTGACGTGGACGTGCCTCATTGGTAACCTCAAGAAATGGAAGGATGGCAAACTCGAACGCGAGATTAAAGTAGGCGAAAAGACCATCACGCTCACAGCCGAACGCGTAGGACTGAGCGGCACAGGCCACGAAGTAGTGTTCGATTGGGGCGATGATAGTATCGCTTTCTCCGAGGTGCTTGAAGCCATCGGCGAACTGCCCATCCCGCCCTATCTCAACCGCGACACCGAAGCGAGCGACCTCAAGACCTATCAGACGGTATATAGCAAGATTAAAGGTTCCGTAGCTGCGCCAACGGCTGGTCTTCACTTCACCGAACGTGTGCTTCAAGCGCTCGACGAGAAGGGCGTGGAACGCAACGAAATCACCCTCCACGTAGGAGCAGGAACATTCCGCCCCGTAAAGAGTGAGGAGATAGGTGGACACCCCATGCATGCAGAATGGATTGCCGTGAAGCGCGAGAGCATCGAACGACTTTTGGCTCACGACGGACGCTGCGTGGCTGTGGGCACTACGTCGGTGCGCACACTCGAGAGCCTTTTCTATTTGGGCGTGTTGATTCATCAGAATCCCAATCTCCACCCCGACGACCTGCACGTGCCGCAATGGATGCCCTACGACTATGCAGCTTCGCCCGAACAGAAACTCACCACCGTGGCTTCGCTCGAGGAAATACTCCACTGGATGGATCGCAACTCGCTGCCCGTGCTTCATGCCTCTACGCAGATCATCATCGCGCCGGGCTATGATTACCATGTGGTCAAGGCTATGGTGACCAATTTCCACCAGCCCAAGAGCACATTGCTGCTCCTCGTATCAGCCTTGATAGGTGACAATTGGCATCGTGTCTACGACTATGCGTTGAGTCACGACTTCCGCTTCTTGAGCTACGGCGATAGCTCATTGCTCATTCCTTAGTGCCCACCTCCCCCCCCGTTCCTGTGTGGATATGCGCTAATGAAGTATCTTCTTTCTAAAGGACACCTTTATTTATGCACGATAATAATAATGAACTCCTGCCTATAGTCACTCCCGAAGGCACAGTAGTAGGAAAAGCCACACGCGGAGAATGTCACGATGGACGGAGCATGTTGCTTCATCCCGTGGTACACCTCCACGTGCTTAACCCGCAAGGCGAAGTCTACCTCCAGCATCGTCCTGCGTGGAAGAGCATCCAGCCCAATCGTTGGGACACAGCCGTAGGAGGCCACATAGATTTAGGCGAGACTCCCACAGAAGCCTTGATCCGCGAAACCCGCGAAGAGATAGGCTTGACCGACTTTACGCCCCGTTTCCTCTGCCGGTACGTACACGAGTCGGAATGTGAGCGCGAATTGGTCTATGTCTATACCACCACGACCGACGCTCCGCTCACCCCATCCGACGAGCTCGACGGCGGACGATTCTTCTCCACCTCAGAACTCCAACAACATATGGGACAAGGCTACTTCACTCCCAACTTCGAGAGTGAGTGGAGTAAGGTCGTGAAATTGCTATAATAGTTGCTTGCTATATAAACAAGTTCCTTTATTTATATAGGGTCTGTGTTGATACGTGTAGATAAGTTATTTGCACGAATCAGCACAGACCTTTTTTTTATGGTGCTTCTTCAAGACGCTTCCTAATCGCCCTGCCGTTTGCAGATGAATATCCTACTATTTATAAAAGAGCATCCTTCCGTTTGCAAATGCTTATCTTCCCGTTTGCAAAAGACTATCCTTCCATCGTTCACCGCTCGGTGGTAATGCTGCCGCCGTGCGGTGGTAATGCTGCCACTGGGCGGTGGCAATGCTGCCACTGGGCGGTGGCAATGCTGCCACCGAACGGTGAACGATGGGAAAGTCTTCATGAAGAGACAAGAATACTTAAGTCTAAGCACCATGATAATATTATTACTTCTATATAATAAAATAAGCCCTGACTTTCGTAAGTCAGGGCTTTATCATGATATGAAGAATCGTAACTTTTGAGTGAACTTACTCTGTGGGGGAACTTTTGAGTGAATACTCTGTGGGGGAGGAGTTGCTTGGCTCTTGCTGCTTCCTCGACCAAATGATGAGGAGCACGGCAGGGATTATTAGAGCAATACCTACAACTACTTGCCATGTGAAGGCTTCGTGGAATACGAGGCAGCCCACAATGACGGCAGTTAATGGCTCGAGCGCTCCAAGCACGGCAACCATGGTGCTGCCGATGCGCTTCACGCTATAGACCAGGGCTACGTTGGTCACGAAGGTGCAGATGAGCGAAAGCGAAAGTAGATTCTTCACTTGAAGCTCCGTGGTGATAGGCTTGAAGTTGCCTTGGCGCAGAGCTTCTGCACCGAAGATGAGGGCACCGATAAACATCACGTAGAACACCAACTTCGTGCCATCCATCGTGGCAGCACGCGAACGATTTACGCGGATGATGTAGAGTGCATAACATACGGCAGAGATGAGTACGATGACTACTCCCTTCACGCTCGTCTGTCCTGTAGGATCCCACGACAAGACGCCTACACCCGCCACGGCCATGCACACGGCAAAGATGGTGCTGAAACGACGGGCTTCGTTGTAGAAGGTCATCATGATAATGGCTGTCACCACGGGATACATGAAGTGGAGCGTGGTGGCCACACCGCTCGTCATATAGTTGTAGCCATCGATGAGGAATAGGGCTGAACCATCTGAGATGAACGATAGATAGATTAAGGTCACAAGTTCGCCACGCGTCACCTTAAAACTCTTGCGTTGCACCAGCATGCATAGGGCTACGATGATGCTGGCAAAGCCGAATCGGTAGAAGAGTATCGTGGGGTCGGACATGAAGTTGGGCGACGCCGGGTTATGCTTAATCGGTAGCGTGAAGAAGGGGATGAAGCCGTAGCAGATAGCGGCTATCAGCCCTACGATGAAGCCCAACGTGACTTGGCGCGAGGCAGAGGAAGTGTTATTCATAGAGAGTTATGTATGTTGTTGGATGTGAGCACGGGTGGTTGACTTGTTTTACCACTGATTGTAGTGGATATTTTCTTTGTTATATTTGTCTTTGGGCTGCGGATCTCCTTTGGGGTAGCCAATAGGCACTACGCAGAGGGGCACGATGTGAGCGGGTAGGTGGAAGGCTTTCTTCACCACGGCGAGGCGTTCCTCGTAAGGATAGACGCCCGTCCACACAGCGCCCAGTCCCATGGCTTCGGCTTGAAGGAGAAGGTTCTCCGTGGCGGCAGAGCAGTCGAACGCCCAGTTGGTAGAGGGCTTTCCCTCGTCGTCCGTCACGCTCATATCGCCACACACCACGATGGCTGCTTGTGCTTCCTTGAGCATCTTGGCATAGGGGAGGAGGGGGGCGAGAGAGTCAATGGTGGCCTTGTTGTCGACAATGATAAACTTCCACGGACGCATATCTCTGCCAGTAGGAGCCGCCATGGCAGCACGCACGAGTGTGTCGAGCTGTTCGCGGCTTACGGCGCGGTCAGTATACGAGCGCACACTTTTGCGCGAGAGTATGTTGTGCATCACCACTTCCGCCGTGTTGGTCGCTTCTGTTGAGCTTGTTTGTGAAGCCTGCTTATGAGTGGCAACGAGTTGTGCCATCGTGGCGAGTAGCGCTATGACGAGCACGAGTGATACGATCTTGTACTTATTCATTACTTATTCTTTAGAATCGGAGGTTTTACATTTATTCTTCTGAATCGGAGCTTTCCGTGAGGTAGAATCTTCAGCAATGTCGAGCAGCTGGCCCATAGGGCACAGACTGCGACACCACAGTCTGGGCACGAAGCAACTTGCCAATACGAAGGCTGCAGCCAGGATGATCACGGCAGGCATAGCCGTGGTGAAGAGGAATGCGGTGAAAGGCTCATAGTCGAGCACCTCGCCGCCCCAGAATGCTGTCCAGAGCAAGAGCATGAGTAAGCAGAACACCGCCATTCGCACTCTCGACATCCATCGGTAGACTGCTGCAGAGCAGTGAATCTTGGGGAAGGGTAGGCGCGAAGCCAACTCTTGCAAACTGCCGTAGGGGCAAATCCACGTGCAGTAATAATGCTTATTCTTAATCAGCGGCATGCCAATCGCTACGATGAGCACCAAGAGTGTGGGCCAAGTGGCTCCTACGTCGATGCCGTTGGCAATCCATCCGCGCAGCAATGAGAGCGAAAGGAACTGTCCGCACCAGAAGCCCAGCACCAGGACATTGAGCACCAATTGCACCATGCGTAGAGGCTTGTTGCCTCGGAAGAGTAGACTGATGCCTGCGCCGAGCAGTAAGACAATGACCACGGCGATGCCCTTGCCCCAACCGATAGCAGGCGCATTGTCGGCAGAGGCGGAAGTGCTACCATAAGCGGCAAGCGACTTCTGCACGTTGGCTATGATGGCACGGCTTGAGAATGTGGCACCCGTCACGGCATCCACCTTGGCTTGCGTAGCCTCTTCTGCAGTCTTTCCCACATATTGCGGTGTGATGTGGGTGAAGGCGTTGTTGAAGAAATGGGGCGTGTCAGCATTGTCGGCAGCAACGATCTGGCAAATCTTGCCTTGTCCGTCAATATATATATATAAAGGAGTGGGTCCGGCAAATCCTTGGTCAGCGTGGGCGTAAGGGTCGGTCGATATGATGGTGCCGAATGCGGCCTTGCTGCTTTCAGCAGATAGTACGTTCCACGAAGCTGAGTCGCGCTCTTCGAGTTTCACCTGTTGAGGCTCTATGCCCATCTGCTTCAGTTGAGCATCGGTAGGCTTGACTGCCAATGCCGATTGGGCAACATTGCTCTGCGCTTTTTGGGAATTCCCTATGTCGTGTCCAAAGAGCCGTCCCGTCCATAGGGTGGCAGCTACGAGCATGAAGAACACCACCAAGAGCGATAGTGCATGCTCGAGCAGAGCCATCGTGCGGTTCCACTTCCGTGTGGAGGTTATGGAAGATGTTTTCATTGTGGGGGCTATGTTTAGTTTTGAGTTTATAAAGTCGCTTCGCTCCGTTTCGAGTTTTGAGGTCTGAGGTTATAAAGTAACCTCTTAACTTCTCAACTTCTCAACTCTTCAACTCAAGATGTCATCCTTCGCGGAAGAAGTCGAAGCTCTCATATACCTGTTCTTGCGAGAGATGCTGGTTGAGTTCCACCTGTCCGATGCCGCTGAGCAGAGTGAAGTTGATCACACCGCCCACGTTCTTCTTGTCGTGGAGCATGAGGTCGTAGAGGTGTGGATAGTCGTCGCACGTAAATGGGAATGCCCCATAGCTTTCGCGAATGAAGCGTACCGTCTGCTGCATCTGTTCGGTGGGGAAGTGGCTATGCACGGCGCTGAGATAAAGTTCGCAGAGCAGTCCGTAAGCCACGGCGTAGCCATGCAGTATGGGGCGGCCTTGTTCCAAAGCCAGGCTCTCGAAAGCATGGCCCACGGTGTGTCCCAGGTTCAAAGCTTTGCGTATGCCGTGCTCGTGAGGATCCTCCGTTACGATGCGCTGCTTGCAGTCGATGCTCTGCTTTACGAGTTCTTGCAGGTGAGCATAGTCGGGATGGTCGAGGTCGAACTTCATGTGGTCGGCCCACATCTCGGCACTTTCGAGGAGTGAGTGTTTCAGCATCTCGGCGTAGCCCGAGCGCAAGTTCTCGTCGTCGAGTGTACGGAGAAACTCTGTGTCGACCACCACGCTGCGAGCCTCCTTGAACGCCCCAATCTCATTCTTCAGTCCGTTGAAGTTGATACCCGTCTTTCCTCCCACGGCAGCATCTACCATGGCGAGCAGCGTGGTCGGCACGTTGATGAAGTCGATGCCTCGCTTGAAGGAGGCTGCGGCAAATCCTCCGAGGTCGGTCACCATGCCGCCTCCGAGGTTGACCATCAGCGAGCGGCGTGAAGCCTTTCCGTCGCTCAAGGCTTTCCACACGGTGGCGAGCGTTTCGAGCGTCTTGTGCGTATCGGTGGCACCTATCACGATGTTTCCTGCCTCCTTCAGCGCATGGCTCTCTGCCAGAAGTGGAAGGCACAGGCGGTGTGTGGTCTCGTCGGTGAGAAGGAAGATGCGGTCGGCTCCGCTCTCAGTGCAGAGTTGGTCGAGGCACGAGGATATATTGTGAGAATAGACTATCTGTTGCATGAAAACAAAAAAAGTTTAGAAGTTTAAAGTTTAGAAGTTAAGAGGTCGCTTTTATTCTTCCGAATCTTCTGAATTTTCCGAATCTCCCGCTTCGAATTGTTCAAACGCTTGGCGGTAAGCATCGGGTAGTAGCGCCGATTCTTGCTTCTTGAGGTCGAAGCATACCATCACCGTCTCACACTGGCACACCACCCTATTGGTGCGCAGATTGATAGCCCGCTGCTTGAGTGTGAAACTCTTCTGTCCGATGTGCGACACGCGCGTCTCCATCACGATCTCATCGCCGTAGAAAATAGGCAAGATGAAGTCGGCATTGATATTGGCTATGACGGGCACCACGTCCGTGCCCCGATAGTTTGTGCGGAGCACGTTGCGCAGGTATTCATCTTTGCCCAGGTCGTAGTAAGCAAAGTAGGAATTATTGTTCACGTGGCCGTAGCGGTCTACGTCGTTGAATCTTATCTGGATGGGCAACCGGTGGTGGTAGTGCTCAGCGGTAGCCTGAGTCTGTTCTGTAGTATTCATTGATTTTACGCGTTAGTGGAATTAGTAAACAAGTTGACAAGTTAACGGGTTTACAGGTAAGTTTGCAAAGCTTTTTTTAACTTTCTATCATTCTGACTTTAACATAATAAGTGGTGTATAGCATACTTACTTGTTAACCTGTCAACTTGTTAACCCGTTAACCAGAAATTCCGTCAACGGATTGATTTTGTGAAAGTGTAACGTTGTGAAGGCACGCTATTAATCGTCCTCCTCGAAACCATCGAGTGCGGGGTCGTAGTTTTCTCCATCGAATCCACGCTCATACTGTCGGTAGAATCCAGGGTCGTTGGCACGATTGAACTCGTCCCACTGCTTCTTCTCCCGAGCTTTTCGCTCAGCTTCGTCCTCCTCGTCCTCCTCATCCTCCTCATATTCGTAGGGATGCGTTCGCAGGTATTGTTCATACTTTATGGAGTCTTCCACGTGGCGTATAGAGTCGCGAGTCTTCTTTTCACAATATTCTCTCATGATGCTGTCTATGCGCATGCTGTCTTCGTGGGTGTCCTTGTACGGCTCCCATTCGTGGAATGATTCATCCTCCTTGTAGCGATTCTTTAGGCAACTCGTAAGAGAGGTTAGGGCTGTGAGTCCTGCGAGCGACAGGATAATGAGTGAAGTATTTCTCATAATAGATGCTTCTAAGAATGGGCGAATTTAATCAGAAATGCGCAAACTTGAGCATTTTGTTGCCTTTTTCTTGTCATCACGGGCTGCAAATAGTAAATTTGCTACTCCTTATTCATCAAAAAGCTAATAAAGACAACCCGTTGGCGGAATTCTTAGTTAACGGGGTGACAAGTTAACAGGTGAACAGGTAAGCTTGTCGAGCCAATCGTTCTTTCCTTAACGAAACAAGTAGTCTAAGACATATTTACTTGTTAACTTGTCAACTTGTTTACCTGTTAACCAAGAATTCCGCCAACGCGTTAATAAAGACAATATATATGAGATCCATCCTCCTTCCCCTAATGTTCTGCTCCGCAGCTATTGCGGTCCATGCGCAGTCCGACCTTAGCGCCTCATGGGCATCGAAAGATATCCACTTTGCTCAAGACGAACGCCCCGCGTTGCACCTTACCACCGACACCTTGGTCAGTGCGTGGCGTGGCGAAAGACTCGGCGTGCAAGCCGTCATCTATGCTCCTACTGAGGGTGCCCGCTTGCAAGTGAGCCTTGTCTCAAAGAAGGGAGATGATGCACTGACGCAAGCCACAGCTCGCTTTGTCAACTACGTTACGACCGACAACTATCAATACTGCGGCTACCATCCCACCGACCTCACCCCTTACTCCGTGCCCGACGTGATCGACCTCGACCAGCCGCAAACTGTGGAGTCGAAGACCGCTCACCCCATATGGTGCACCATCGACATTCCCACCACGGCTACGGCGGGCTTGCATCATGCACAGCTCGAGGTGGTCAATGCTGATACGAAGCGGGTCGTCAAGCGCCTGCAACTCTCCATCAGCGTCAATGCTCGTACGCTTCCTACGCCCAAGGAGCAGAAGTTTCACGTCGACTTCTGGCAGCAACCTTACTCCCTCTCGCGTTTGCTCGGTGTGGAGCGTTGGAGCGATGCCCACATGGAAGCCCTCCGTCCATATCTGAAACTCTTGGCTCGTTCTGGACAGAAGGTGGTGTCGGCCATTCTCTTCTACGAGCCTTGGGGCGATCAGAGCCACGACAAGTTCTCGCCCATGGTGCAGACCACGCTCTGTAAGGACGGCACATGGCGCTACGACTATAGCGTGTTCGATCGTTGGGTGACGCTCTGTGCAGAGTGTGGCATCGACAAGCAGATCAATTGCTTCTCCATGGTGCCATGGGATATGTCGTTTCGCTACTATGATGAGGCGCAAGGTAAGGACGTCGACCTCAAGACGAGCACTAACTCCGAGGAGTATCGCAACCTGTGGAGTCATTTCCTTAAGAACTTTGCTCAACACTTGAAGGAGAAGGGATGGTACGACAAGACGTGTATCGCCATGGACGAACGCGGGCTCAACAATATGCTCGATGCTTATCGCGTGGCGCAAGAGGCTGTGCCTGGCATGAAAATGGCCTTGGCGGGTACTTACCACAAGGAACTCTCTGACAAACTCTACGACTATTGCATAGGATTTGGCGAGCATTTCCCCGACGAAGAACTCCAGGCGCGCCAGTCCAAGGGATGGCCATCGACCACCTACACCTGCTGTAGCAACACCGAGCCTAATCTCTTCTCCAACTCCCTCTCTGCAGAGGCCGCCTATTTGCTCGTACACTGCGTGGCGAATGGCTTCGATGGCTATCTGCACTGGTCGTGGATGAACTGGGCTGATCGCCCCTTGGAGGATACGCGTTTTCGCCTTTTCGCTCCGGGCGACACGTACTTGATCTATCCCGGACCGCGTTCTTCCGTGCGCTATGAACGCTTCATCGAGGGTGTGGCTCTTGCAGAGAAAATTCGCATCCTGCGCGAGGAATATCAAGCCAAGGGCGATACCGAAAGCCTTCGTCGCCTCAACGACTTGGTGAAGGAGTTCGCTCCCGCGGGCATTCCCTCGGGACGCACAGCGGCGGAGATGGTAAGAATGCTGGAGGATATGGTGAATTTAAGTAATAAGTAACAAGTAATACATTCTTGCAGATTGCGCTCTTGAATCTGTTCTATTAAATAGCTCTGTGGGCGACGCCTCTCGCGTCGGCATCATCTCTGATCAAGAAGTAAGTTCATAGGCAGTGGGGGCGAAGCGTCTCGCTTCGGCTTGACACGCGAGGCTCGATGCCGAGCGTGGCAAATCTTGAGCGCTGCTTCGAGGCATCAAGCCTCTCAGCACCACACCGAAGCGAGACGCTTCGCCCCCACTGCCTATGAACTTACTTCTTGATCAGAGATGATGCCGACGCGAGAGGCGTCGCCCACAGAGCTATTTAATAGAACAGATTCAAGAGCGCAATCTGCAAGAATGTATTACTT
>JBNMGC010000052.1:0-10932 GCA_050873845.1 Alloprevotella sp. | reverse complement strand
GTTCGGCTATCTGCCAAGGCTGATCCATCGAGATAATGAGGTGCTCGGGAGCGTAGGCATTAGAGAAGGCCGTCATCTGCTCGCGGGTCTCAAAGATAAGGATGCGGCTATGACTCAAACTCTTCTCAACCAACTCCTTGCGCGGTAGAAGGGCTGTCTGACGCACCACCTCGTCGGCCACCTTCTGAGCAAAATCTTCGCTTTGACATACCAAGATGGCTTGGCTATCAGGACCATGCTCGGCCTGTGAGAGCATATCAGCTGCCACATAATCGGGACGTGCCGTATGATCGGCCATGACAAGTACTTCGGATGGTCCAGCAGGCATATCGATGGCCGTGGTAGTGCTCACCAGTTGCTTAGCATGCGTCACGAAGCGATTGCCCGGACCAAAGATTTTGTCTACGCGAGGAATGCTCTCCGTGCCATATGCCATAGCAGCTATGGCTTGTGCGCCACCCACGCGGTAGATATGGTCGACCTTGCACGCATTGGCAGCATAGATAATCTCGGGGGCGATATGCCCGTCTGCTCCCTGCGGTGTGCAAAGCACCACCTCGGGGCAACCCGCAATGCGTGCCGGAGCAGCAAGCATCAGCACGGTGGAGAATAGCGGAGCACGGCCGCCCGGAATGTAAAGGCCTACTCGCTGAATGGGAACCGCCCTTTGCAAGCAGCGAACGCCTGGCTGTGTCTCCACTTCGACCTCGTGGGGAAGCTGAGCTTGATGAAAAGTAGTGATATTGTGTAGTGCATGATGGATGGCTTCTTTCACATCCTCACTCACATGGTTCTCAGCCTCTGCACGCTCTTCCGCACTCATTTCGAGACGGCTGATTGTAGCATGGTCGAATTGGAGAGCGTAGCGGCGCAAGGCTTCATCACCATGATGTCGCACTTCACCCACAATGGTTCGCACACTTTCTACCACTTGCTCATCGTTGGGCTCATTGCGCTCGCAAAGTTTCTCCCAACTGCTTTCGCTGGCTTGCTTGATGATTTCCATTCTTATATATATAATAAATATATGTACTAATCTTAAGGTTGTACGAGAGTCACGCTTGCACACGTTGCACACATGTAAGCTCTGATTACCGCTTCATGCACAGCAAGAAGGTTCCCCTCCGTCAAGGAATCATATTCTCAAGATTGAGCACCAATATTCCTTCTGCGCCCAATTGCTTCAGACTTTCTACCTTTTCCCAAAGTACATCCTCGGGAATGACTACGTGCATTGAGCACCAGCCCTCTGCAGCAAGTGGCAGAATGGTCGGAGAACGCATGGCTGGGAGCAATTCCACGGCAGCGTCGACGAGGTCGGTGGGAATATTCATTAGCACGTATTTGTAGCCACGGCTATTGACGATCGAACTGAAACGGAACTTAAGTTTCTCGACATCTGCCATTTTCTCAGCCGAGAGGCCTGGCGTAGCGATGAGTGCGGCTTGACTGTAAAACACTTCTTCCACCTCGCGCAGACCATTCTGCACAAGCGTGCCACCCGACGATACGATATCGAAGATAGCATCTGCCATGCCCACAGCGGGAGCAATCTCTACGCTGCCTGCAATCTCATGAATATCGGCATGGATGCCTTTCTCTGCAAAGAAGCCCTTCAATACATGCGGATAAGAAGTGGCCACGCATCGCCCCTCAAACCATTCCACACCGGTATAGTCTACCTCACGAGGCACAGCCAAGGAAATACGGCACGCGCCAAAGCCTAGCTTCATCACTTCCGTCACGTCCATGCCGCGCTCTGCCACTTCGTTGAGTCCTACGATGCCTACATCAGCCACACCCATATGGACAGCTTGAGGTATATCATCGTCGCGCAGGTAAAGTACTTCGATGGGGAAGCCCTTTGCACGGGCCACCAGTTTGCGTTTGCTCTGTGCCACGTCAATGCCCGCATCAGCGAGCAGCGCCATGGTGTCTTCGTTTAATCGTCCTTTTGCTTGGATTGCTATACGTAGCATAGGCTTTCTTTTTGCTTGTGAAATAGTTTAGATTCTAATAACGTGACTGCAATATTCGGCATTTTAATTGATATAAGCAAGCAAAAAGGGCATTATTCGTACATTATCATGCAATTATGTATGTAATATTGAATAATATGCATTTTCACGCTTGCAGGCTACTCTTATCGCCTTGCAACGATAAGAGTAGCCTGCAAGTATCTTCTGAGAAATTCAGTTGCGATATAACTACTGCCTTTTCTACTGACAATAGTTTATACTCTGATTGTTATTCGGACTTTCCTGATTGTATTTCGGGCTCATCCGATTATTCTTCGGATTCATCCGATTATTCTTCGGACTTCTCGGCGAGGGGGTTCCATCCCTGCGCTTTAAGGGCGAAAGTGTTACCATCGCGGGTGCAGAGCACAGTGCCTTCTTCAGCGGGAGTAATGTGGCCTATGACCTTGACGTCTTCTACTGCCTTGATGCGCTCATAATCTGCCAGAGGAACGGTGAAGAGCAGTTCGTAGTCCTCGCCGCCATTGAGGGCTGCGGTGTATACGTTGAAGTTGAACTCCTCTGCGGTTACAGCGGTCTGATAGTCTATGGGGATGTGCTCCTCGTAGATGCGGCAGCCCGTGTGACTCTGCTTACATATATGCATGGCTTCAGATGAAAGTCCGTCGCTGATATCCATCATCGCCGTGGGGCGTATACCTGCTTCGTGTAAACGCTTGATGATGTCGCGACGAGCCTCTGGCTTGAGGAAACGCTCTATCAAGTACTCACGTCCGGAGAAGTCGGGCTGAGCAGCCGTCTCGGGGTTGCCCTTCTGCGACTCAAATACACGCTTTTCACGTTCCATCAACTGCAGTCCCATGTATGCTGCGCCCAAGTTACCGCTTACGCAGAGCAAATCAGTATTTTTCGCACCTGAGCGATATACGATCTCGTCAGCCTTGCCCTCACCGATGCATGTGATGCTGATAGCAAGACCGGTGAGCGAGGAAGTGGTATCGCCACCGACGATGTCTACGCCATGGCGCTCGCATGCCAAGCGGATGCCTGCATAGAGTTCATCCATATGCTCCACCTTGAATCTTCTGCCTACGGCAAGACTTACGAGCAACTGCCGGGGCGTTCCGTTCATGGCATACACATCGGAAAGGTTTACCATGGCGGCCTTATACCCTAGGTGCTTAAGGGGTGTATAAGTAAGGTCGAAATGGATGCCCTCCATCAGCATATCGGTGGTGACGAGTACACGACGATCGTCTGACGGATCGGCGCTATACTTCAGTACGGCACAATCATCGCCTACACCGCGCAGTGTGCTTTCGTTTTGCATCTTCATGCCGTCGGTAAGGCGGTCTATTAGTCCAAATTCTCCTAAGGTTGATATCTCTGTCATTTTATCGTTGTACTCCTATATATATGTTGTACTCCTTAATATATAATATAGGTTAGAAGTAGAAGCCAAGTCCTATGCGCAGACCGATGGTGCTCTTCTGTGAGAAGCTATCGAGCGACATTTTGTAGTAAAGGGAGGGTTCAATCGTGATAAAGCGATTGACGAAGAAGGCATAACCTACTTCTAAGGGGATCTGCACGTCGTTGCTATTGGGAGTATAGTGTACATACTCTGCTCCGGCTCCCATAAACACGCCACACTGATCGAAGTAGTAGCGAGCGCCTGCTCCCACAGCTACGTCGTTGATTGCTTTGGTATGGTCGTAGGTCACGTTGCCGCGCAGCATGAGGCAGTCAGAGACGAAGTAGCCTGCGGTCAAATCAAGCCCGAAGCGAAATTTTTCACTTGAACTGTAAGAGAATCCAAGTCCAGACACGGATGCGCCCACGTACTTGGTGCCTTTATCAAACTGTGCATGAGCCGAGAGCGCACCTGCGAGAAGGACAATAAATAAGAGGAGTTTCTTCATAATGGATGTTAGTGATGAGATTATTGATTACCTATATAGATAGTGTCATTCCGCTATGAAAAGCGGGCGACCTATTCTGCAAAGATAGACTAAAACTAATGTTGGACAAAGCAAAAGCACGACATTGTTGCATTTTTCGCGCGTAAATGTGCAATTTTAATGATTTACGGACCAAGAGAAGAGACCTTTCAAACGCGAGGGGAGCTGCGACGAAGGAAAGCTTTGACTATGAAGAGCAAGCGCCACATGTCCCATTGTGCGTCGCAAGTTGAGTTCTATGCACGGATGTAGCACGTTGCCCGCATCGGTGTGTACCAACATCATATCCACGCCCAGCAGCCCCACATAGTTGCCGCCAAGGAGTGCAGCAATCTTGTCGCAGCAAATGTGCTGAAGTTGCGCATAGGCCAAACGAGCAGAGTCCCCCTCACCCGAACAATTACATCTTGAAGACAGAGGAAGGTTCCACTTCGAGAAGAGACGCTCTTCGAGCACAGGCTGCGGCGCCACAGCATTGCCCAAGTAGGCTCCTGCATCGCTTGTATCAAACATGGATATGCCCAATGCTCTCACGCTGCCATCGGCGAGGGCTTCAAATTCGAGGGCAAAGTCGAGCACTCCCTCATAGCGAGGTTCAGCCTCAAGCCCGCCCTGCTCGCGTAGGAGTCGTCTCACGCGTCCGCTTGCCGACTCAGAGAGCCCCCCTTCCACGCCAAACACACCGCGTCCGCTACACGACCACAGGCTCTTGAGCATCACACCTCCATAACGCTGCGTGAGCGGGGACAAATCGGCTTCTTCACGAAGGATAAAGCTCTCTCCGATGGTAGGAATGCCCACCTCTGCCAACGCACGGCGTAGAGCAGGGAGCAGTGCCGTAGTACTCTCTCGGCTACTCAATTGGCGCACCCTACCGATCTCACCATCCGATGGGAGCAACGTTTCTGGACATCCATGACGCATAAGCGCATGGCGTACAAGCGGGTCCCATCCCCACGGCTCTACTCGGTCGATTTGCTGCCATAAGGTGGGCCGAAGCTCAGCCCAACGCACGTAATGGCAACGAGCATCCGTCGCCCCATCATAATCGTCAGTCAAGCACACATAGTCGTCTGCCCCAGCCCACAGCATGGGCAACACCGCCCACTCTGCCGACAGCCGACGGGCTGTCTTCGAAGGGCAGTAATAAGGACTTCCCGAGGCCAACGCCTCATCGTGTGAAGGATTGAATAGATAGAGAGTCTTCATAGTTGCAAAGGTAGCGCTTTTCTGCTTCCTAAGACTATGTTTATAGGACCGAAAAGCATTTTTTTGAGCAGAAAATGCAAATTTTACAGTACTATGTCTTGCATAGTACCACAATAATACATACTTTTGCACCGTGATCCTAATTAATAATCCTCGACACTATGAATGTAGACAATGCAAAGTCGCAAATGCGCAAGGGCATGCTCGAGTACTGCGTGCTTCTATTGCTGAGTCGCGAGGCCAGTTATGCCAACGACATCATAGGCCGTCTGAAGCAAGCGGAGCTCATCGTGGTGGAGGGTACGCTCTACCCGCTGCTTACGCGCTTGAAGAAGGAGGGACTACTGTCGTACGAGTGGAAAGAATCCCGACAAGGTCCGCCTCGCAAGTACTATGCGCTGACAAGTGAAGGACGCGTATTCCTCAACGGCCTTGACGATGCGTGGAACGAATTGGCGCGCACCGTGATGTTGCTCAAGAACATGGCTCCGCAACTTCCCAATCAGCCTGAGGGCTAAATCAATGTGCTGCCGAACGCCACTCTTTGCTTCGGAAGCAACGCCTTCCCTACTCACATTATGAACCAAAGACTCACCTCATTATGAAAAAGAATATTACCATCAATCTATATGGCTCACTCTACGACATCGACGAAGATGCGTGCAAACTTCTCGAGCAGTACCTTGACAACATGCGCAGCTACTTCAGCAAGCGCGAAGGTGGCGACGAGATAGCCGACGATATCGAGCACCGCGTAGCAGAGCTATTCAGCGAACTCAAGGAACAGGGCACGCAAGCCATCTCTATCCAGCACGTGGAAGACATCATCCACCGCATAGGAAATCCCGAAGAGATGGATAGCGAGACCGACGCCACGGCATCAGAAGAAGAAAGCCCCACTCCCGATGCCGCTCAGGGCGAAGCCTCCAACGCAGGCAGTGCATCTCAATCGCAGACTGCTACGGAGGGTAAACGCAAGTCGTGGCTCGGCAAACGAAAGCTCTACCGCGACCCGCAGGACCAGCTATTGGGCGGCGTAATGTCGGGTATATGCCACTATTTTGGAGGCACTGACCCCCTACCCTGGCGTATCCTCATGGTACTGCTTGCGCTGAGTTCATTCTCCGTGATGGGCATCATCTATCTGCTGGCTTGGGCGCTGATCCCTGCTGCCAATACAGCAGAAGAGCGCCTACAGATGCAGGGTAAGCCTGTCAATCCAGAGACTATCAATGAGGAACTGATGCGCCGTGCTTCGCAAGCTACCGACTACGTGAAGTCACCCTCATTCCGTCGCGGTGCTCGCAGCTTTGCTTCGACAATGCTGAGCATCTTGGTGTTCTGCTTCAAGCTGATCTGCATCTTCTTCATCGGTTCGTTGATTCTCTGCCTCATAGCGGGCGCTGTGGTCTTTATGGCAGGAAGCGTGGAGCAGCCTCATGCCGACAATCTGGCTACCTTCATCCACCTCTCTCCCATGATCACATGGTGGGGCTGGGGCGGCTTCATCTCGGGATTTATCTGTCTGGGCATCTTGCTCTACCTCTGCCTGCGTTCGCTACTTAAGACGGAGAGCACGAAGCCTATTTCCTCTGGCACCGCACTTACGCTTACCATCATCTGTCTGCTCACTTTGGCACTGAGCGGAGTATGCGGAGCTATGGCGGGAGTAAACTTCAAGAATGCTAAGCGCCAATTTAAGCACTCCACAGGCACCATTAATGGCGTATACATTGATCCCTCTTCTGCCAACGACCTCTCGCTCGAAGGCTGGACTATCCTGCAGGCTGACAACTGCAACGAGGACGGACGCTTTATCAGCACCACTGACGACTTCACGATGAACGGACAGGAGGAGGCATACATCCACTTCGACAAGGACGACGACAGCCGCAATATGAAGTTTCATGCCGAGAAGCGCATCAATCTGCCCGAGGGTCGCTACCGCGTAGACGTGCTTTCATCTATCGATGGCAATGGTGCATTCCTCAGCATTCCAGGAGCACAGATCACGCAGGCTATTGCGGCAAACCACCTTAGCGGTCGGGGCAACCTTGCCACGCTCGACTATAATGCAGTGAAGGACCTCGGCATCCTCCCCGACACGCTGACCACCTCTTGGTGGCTTCTCCATCAGCGCGAGGAGGTAGAGGACTGGACGCTCACGCGCACCCAGAGTTTCTACCACCCGGGCGGTCAACTCACGCTCGTAGTCTATGGTTCACAAGGACGCGGTGCCGACGATGTCGATGTGCTGCTACGCGTAGTGCCAGAGGCTAAGGCTGCGGTGGCTGATAGCTTGAAGAGAAAGTAAAAGTTTCATGATTTCGGTTAGAATAATCGGATGGGAATATGTCCCATGCTGAAAAGATTTTTATTTAATGTTTGTAAGAAGAAGGTCTTCCCATGCGATGAGTGTGGGAGGGCCTTTTGCTCTTTACGTCTTCTCTCGCGTACGCGCATACGTGCGCACGTCAGAGAGTTTTCCTCGCGATTTGCCCACATTCCGTCACTCCTTGTCGATAATCAGCTGATCTTCAAAGCAATGCGGCGTGCGGGCAGGGATAATTTGCCTACACTCTTCCGTCACTTTTGCCTACACTCGAGGGAGGCGGAGGGGCTATCATGGTGAAAACTTCTCCCCCATGCCGATGACAACGGGAATAGGGGTAATTCATACGGGAGCAAGGGGTAATTAATACAGCAGTAAGGGATAGGATAACGACCAAAGGAGGGAGAAAGGGGAGTGCATGAGGAGTGTAAGCAATCGTGCAGGATAACAGGAGGCATATTCACTACGTAATGTATTAATAATCAAGTAGGTTAGGAAATGCAAGTGTAGGGAGTGCAAGTTTCGGAGAGGAAAATTCATGGTAATGCGTGCGAGCGTGTGCGTACGCGAGGGCAATAAAAAAAAAGTGTACAGATTGTACACTCTTTTTGTAGTTTCGAGTGCGGAGATTTAACTTTGCACTCACAATAAATTATTTCACGACGTGCAGCTCTGCTGAGAGGCACGGACGGCTAATATATACAAATTTAATGTAATATACGAACAAATGATTCCCTATAGGAAGTGGGGGCGAAGCGTCTCGCTTCGGCAGGACGATGAAGGGCTCGATGCCCAAATCGGCCTTCCACACAGCCTTTATAGCCACGCTTCGGCATTGAGCCTCGCGTGACTAACCGAAGCGAGACGCTTCGCCCCCACTTCCTATGGGTTCACTTTTGGTTTTGTAGTAAACTCTACTTCTTAAGCCACTTAGTAGCCTCATCGTAAGTGATGAGAATGTTGATAGTGCCCGCAGCGTAGCAATTCTTTACGTAGGGAGGATAGGTGAACACGATGCCACACTCGGTCAGTGCAGGACGCGGATACCACTTGCCTTCGTACTGCTCCATCTGATGGCTAATCACGCAGTAATCATCGGCATTGGGAGCAGGAAGCACCTCGGCTACAGAGGGCCAAGTCTCCTCATCATGAGCAGCCTGCGGACCCGTCTTCAGCTTTTCACCCACGAGGGAGAACACCTGCGGCAGGGCTTCGGGCTTGAACACGTCGGTGAGTCCGAGCAATGAGTCGGTCTGCTCGTTGAGGGTGAAGTAGTAGTGGAAGAGTATGCCGTGAGCACCACCGGTGTAGGCCTCATCTTCTATACTATAAGTGGTGAATCCCTTGTCTTTCCACTGCCATACGGGAGTGATAGAAGTGCGGTATGAGTAGCTTGTAGGATTATAGTCGAAGCCACCATCCTTAGCAGCCTTCTGCATATCGGCTTGATCGGCTTGATAACCGCGTTTCACGCTTTCCCATTTCATCTCGAGCATCTTGCCAAGCGAGTTGAGCTTCCACTTCATGCGGTCTTCGGCAGGGAGCATAGCAGTGAGGATGTGGCTTGTCATGAGGCTATAGCCATTGCCCTTGCGCACCTCGCCATTCTTGTCAGCATTGGGAGTAAAGAGGGTGGCATTAAACGAAACGCCAGCATTAGCATCGGCTGGATTTTGCAGCGAATAGTCAGCATTTTTGGTACTGAAGTCGCTGAGGAGCTCATCGTTGTAGCTACAGAATCCCTCGTCTACAGAATCTACCGCTACGGAGTCGTCGGCCAGGGCGTCGCCTCCTGCCCAGTCGGAATCTTCGCTATATTCATCATCCCATGCGCTGTCAGCCACAACAGTGTCGACCAGAGCGGTATCGGGTTCTTCAGCCATGCGGCCAGCGTTACTATGCCCTTGTGCGGGGAAGGTGAATGCCAGACAGATTGCAGCAGGCACCAAGAGGATTATCTTTTTCATAATGGTGAATGTGTAATGTGTGTATGATTAGGCAAAAATACGAAGCATATTCTGTTCGGCAAAGAAGAGAGGGAGGAATATTGCACTTTTAAGGAAGTTTTGACAAAGGATTTGTGGGCTGGAGTGACATTATGCACGCGTCGAACGTGTTAAAGTAGCAATAATGTTGCTTAAAAAAGAGAAAATTTGTACTTTTGCCACATTAGAAAGTTTGAAGTTTTGAGGTTATAAGGTTATAAAGTAACTTTTAGACTTTCAGAAATCCAACAAACAATGGTAACATTATAACCTCATAACCTTAAAACTCACAACATACCTTTCCCCAACTTATTAACAAAGCTGCTATGACTGGACTTAACGACCTTTTGACCCATATCAACGGCTACCTATGGGGTGTGCCAATGATTGTGCTCTTGCTGGGCACGCACATCTATCTCACCATCCGACTGAAGTTTCCGCAGCGCTACATCTTCAAGGCTATCCGCCTCAGCGTGAAGCGCGACAAGGATTCTACAGGCGACGTGAGCCAATTCTCCGCTCTTGCCACAAGCCTTGCAGGCACCATCGGCACGGGCAACATCATCGGAGTGGCCACGGCAGTGACCATGGGCGGACCGGGCGCCGTGTTCTGGTGCTGGATGACGGGCGTGCTGGGCATTGCCACGAAATATGCCGAAGGACTGCTTGCCGTGAAGTATCGCGTACAGACGAAAGATGGCAAGATGCTGGGCGGACCGATGTATGCGCTCGAACGCGGACTGGGCTGCCGATGGCTCGGTTGGACGTTTGCCTTCTGCACCATCATAGCTTCCTTCTTCATAGGCAACATGATACAGTGCAACTCCATCTCGATGCTCCTCGAAGAGGGCTACCACATCCCGCCCTTTACCACGGGCGTTACGATAGCGCTGCTGACGTGTGCCGTGATTATGTTTGGCGTGAAGGGTATCGCCCGCGTATGCGAGGGATTGGTACCATTTATGGCAGTGTTCTACGTGGGCGGATGCCTTTGGCTCTTGGGTGTGAACCATGCTTACGTGTGGCCCGCACTAAAGCTCATCGTGACGGATGCTTTCAGCCCGCAAGCTGCCACGGGTGGTTTTGTGGGAGCGAGCATGATGATTGCCATGCGCTATGGCATTGCTCGCGGACTTTTCTCCAACGAGAGCGGACTGGGCAGCGCCCCCATCGTGGCTGCTGCAGCACGCACAAAGAATCCTGTGCGCCAGGCATTGGTAAGTTCTACTTCTCCATTTTGGGACACGGTGGTGATTTGTGCCATCACGGGACTGGTGCTCGTAAGTTCTATTATGGCCAATCCCGACATCGACTCTTCGGCGGGTGCCACGCTGACGAAGGTGGCATTTGGTCAGATTCCCACGTTCGGCCCGTTTGTGCTGACTATGGGCATTGTCACGTTCTCGTTTAGCACCATCTTGGGCTGGAGCTACCTGGGCGAGAAAGCATTGGAGTATCTCTTTGGC
>JBNMGC010000051.1:0-11093 GCA_050873845.1 Alloprevotella sp. | reverse complement strand
TCGTGCGACGATGGTCGTATCTACGAGAAGGAACTCGTCATTCCCAAGCAAGGACTCACACTCAAGATGACGGGCGAGATCACGGGCTTAGATTCGTGGCCCAGCAACTATAGCTTAGTGATAGCCTCGTTTAAGGAAGATAATACCAATGCTGAGAGCGCAGCCGTCATTCCCCGCAAGGACAATAATGCGGGTCGCATCTCTGCCAAGCTATCGGGCATTAAGTCCGATGCCAACGACCTCGAACTGTGTATCATCGACGCCTTGCGCGACCGCGTGATAAGCTACAAGACGCTGACGCGTGAAGACTTCAACGTGGTGGGCGATACCATCTACATGGAGGTAGGCAAGGTTGATGTTGATATGTTTAAGGCCATTCAGCAGGCGGTGTTCGATGCCAAGTGTATCTCTTGTCATGGCGCCAATGGTGGAGCGCCTCGCAATCTCTTCCTCACTGAGGGAAGGAGCTATGCTCACTTAGTGGGAGTGCAGTCGAAGTCCGCCCCCGACTACAAATTGGTCGATCCAGGCAATCCTTCGGCAAGTCTGCTCCCAAAGATTCTCAACGAGAACGGCATTCTCCACCACGACCATGCCGACATCTTGGAAGCGCGCACGCAGTACACCCTCGTGACACTTATCAAGAATTGGATCAAGGCGGGAGCCAAGGAGTAGACTCTCTCTCTCTTTGGTTAACAGGTTAACGAGTTGACGGGTTAACGAGTAAGAATGTAAATGCAAACTTACCCGTTAATCCGTTTTCTTGTTATTCCTTTTTAGTTAACAAGTTAACGGGTAAACGGGTAAGAATGTAAAAGCAAACTTACCCGTTAACCCGTTAACCCGTTACCCCGTCACCCTATAACCCCGTTACCCTCTCAAAGGCATACCCACTCTATATTATATAGGAGTGTTGATGCTGTCGGCGATACCCAATCATGGTGATTTTGCGCATGCCGAGGGCTCTTTCAGGCACAGCAATGCGCCTTTTTTCGTACTTTTGCAGTGTAATAAAGAATCAGCAAACAGTATGACCAACGTACAGCAAAGGTCGGTCGTGAAGGGCGAAGGCTCTTTGGCCGAAATTTCAAAGTTTGAAGTAGAAGGCGGTGTAACGGAATACCACGTAATGGTGCATGCCACCTGTCCCGAACGGACATTCCAGGAGCAGCTCGACGCGGTGCTCAATGCCTATTATAATCTTATCGATACCGAGCTCAAAGGAGCCTCGAGTGTGATCAAACGATATTTCTTGAGCGATGCAGCCAATCAGTACGACACGTTGCTCGCTTCCGTACCCGAAGCTCCTGCATGTGCTTGCTCCGTGGTGGAACAGGCTCCGCTCAACGGCACGAAGGTGGCGCTTTGGGCTTACCTGCAGACCGAGATCGGTGCGGGTTCATTCAATGAAGGACTTTACCGTGTGGAGCATGGTGCTTATACTCACCTCTGGGGTGGCACATCTGTGAGTCATGCCCCCACATCAGAGCAGCAGACAAGCCTCTTGCTTAAGCACTATGTGATGCAGCTTCTCGCTAATGGCGGCCATTTGGCTGACGATTGCATTCGCACGTGGTTCTTCGTGCAGAATGTCGACGTCAACTATGCCGGCGTGGTCAAAGCCCGCAACGAAGAGTTTTTTACACAGAACCTTACCAATAAGACCCACTTCATCAGTAGCACGGGTATCAACGGCCGCAATGCCGACCCTTCGGTGCTTGTACAGCTCGACACCTATGCCGTGCTCGGATTGAAGCCCGAACAGATCAAGTTCCTCTATGCCCCCACGCACTTGAATCCCACTTACGAATATGGGGTAAGCTTTGAGCGTGGCACGAGAGTAGACTATGGCGATCGTCGCCAAGTGTTTATCTCGGGTACGGCCAGCATCGACAACAAGGGCAACATCCTCCACGTGGGCAACATTCGTCGTCAGACGGAGCGCATGTGGGAGAATGTGGATGCCCTCCTCACCGAAGCCGAGTGTGGCTTCGAGGATGTAGGTCAGATGATCGTCTATCTGCGCGATGTAGCAGACTATGCCGTGGTCAATGCCATGTTTGAGAAGCGCTTCCCCGGCATACCTCGCGTCATCGTTCATGCTCCCGTGTGCCGTCCTGGATGGCTCATTGAGATGGAATGCATGGCCACGAAAGAGATTAAGAATGAAGAGTATCCATGCTACTAAATTAAGTGCTAAGTATTAGGTATAAAGTATTAAGTATTACAAACTAATTAATCTACGCGGTTTCACCCATAGACATTAGTTTGTAATACTTAATACTTTATACTTAATACTTTCCCCCTCCTCAATGCAATGAAACGTTTTCTCCTTATCATATACTCCCTCCTCGTCGTAGCCATGGTTGTGGCCACATTTTTGGAGCATAGCCACGATGCGGCATATGCAGCATTGAAGGTCTATCATGCTCCATGGTTTATGGCTCTGTGGGCCATCTTGGCACTGGGCATGGTGTGGAGCTTCGCTAAGTTGAAGCTGTGGAAGCGCTGGTCAATATGCATGCTTCACGGCTCGTTCCTCATCATCCTCTTGGGCGCACTCACCACGTGGTTCACCTCGGTCAAGGGTTTTGTCTATCTCAGGCAAGGCGAGGCCACTCAGCGTTTTGTGCTCGAAGGTGGGCAGCAAGGGATGGGCGAGTTGCCCTTCTCCATCCGCTTGGACAAGTTCCGAGTGGAATGCTATCCCCACACCGATACACCTGCCGACTATGTGAGCCAACTCACCCTGAGATACAACGATGGTCGAGAGCAACGCACCGCGGTGTCGATGAACCGCATCCTCACGCAGGATGGCTATCGCTTCTATCAATCCTCTTATGGCGACGACGGACAGTCGAGCATACTCACCGTCAACTATGACCCGCTGGGCACGGGACTTACCTACGTGGGTTACATCCTCCTGGCACTCTCCATGTTGAGTGTGCTCTTCAGTCGTCGCGAGGAATTCCGTCGGTTGCTTCATCATCCCATGCTTCAGCGTGGAGCGATGATTCTCGCACTCGCCTTGATGATATGTCCTGCAGCCGAAGCTTCGCGTGAGCTTCCTGCCTTCAGTCGTGAGAAGGCCGACAGCCTGTCCCGCCGCCCCATAGAATACAATGGACGCATCGCTCCCTTCAACACGATGGCGCGCGATTTCATGCTGAAACTCTATGGGCGTGCCACCTATGGCGGACTCACTCCCGAGCAGGTGGTGAGCGGATGGATGCTTCGCCCCGATGCTTGGCAAAGCGAACCCATGATCTTGATAAAGAATGCCGAACTGCGCAACCTGCTCCACATAGAGGGCCGTTATGCACGCCTCACCGACCTCTTCCATGGCGACGAGTATATCCTTCAGCAATATTGGCATGGCGCAGACTCGCCGCAGATGGCGCAGAATCCACTGCAGAAAGCCATTGCTGAGACCGACGAAAAGGTGGGACTGATCATGATGCTTCAGAAGGGCACCCTCTTCCAGCGCGTAGATTTAAGTTCACAAGCCCTCAGCCAGGGACATATCGAAGCAGAACTTCTCTACAACCGACTTCCCATCACCAATGTGCTGTTTATGCTCAACCTCACGCTTGGCTTGCTCTCGTTCGTGCTCTTTGCCTTGCGACAGGGTGGGGAAGGAGCCTCGTCGCAGCGCAAGGATAAGCATATAGCACAAGCCTTTCGCATCTGCGAGTGGCTCATGCCCGTGAGCCTATGTGTGCTTGCCTTTGCCTATGCGTTGCGATGGTATGTGGCGGGCCATGTGCCCATGAGCAATGGGTTCGAGACCATGCAGTTTATGGCGCTTGCAGTGCTCGTTGTGGCCTGTCTGTTGCGCAGGCGATTTGCCTTGATGACGCCGTTTGGCTTCTTGCTCTCGGGCTTTGCCCTGCTCGTGTCCCATCTGGGGCAGAGCGATCCGCAGATCACCAACCTCATGCCTGTGCTTTCATCGCCATGGCTCAGCCTCCACGTCAGCGTGGTGATGATGGGCTATTCGCTCTTGGCATTTACCATGCTCAATGGCGTGATGGCGCTCGTGGTACGTCGTCAAGCCGAAGCGTTGATGTACTTGAGCCGCCTCATGCTCTATCCCGCTGTGTTTATGTTGGGTGCGGGCATCTTCCTCGGTGCTGTATGGGCCAACCAGTCGTGGGGCACGTATTGGAGTTGGGATCCTAAGGAAACATGGGCGCTCATCACCTTCATGATCTATGCCGTAGCATTCCATGTGCAGTCGTTCTCCGCGTTGCAAAAGCCCCGCTTGTTTCACCTCTTCATGATAGCCGCCTTTGCCACCGTGCTGATGACCTATTTCGGAGTGAACTTCCTCCTCGGAGGTATGCACTCGTACGCATAGATGACTTTCATCAGTTCTGCCAGTCCAGCCAGTTCTGCCAGTTCAGCCAATTCAGTGGGCGACGCGTCTCGCGTCGGCTCAGCCACGTAGCCCTGATAAGTTGCGCTTCGCGCTTGTCCTGAACATAAAGGAACCTGATAAGTTGCGCTTCGCGCTTGTCCTGAACATTAATCTCCATTAATCATCCATTAATTATTCATTAATATTTCTCTTCTGTGTATAGATTGGTCATCAATTGATTATGAATTCTAATGTGCGATAATTCCTACTTAGAATGAAAGATTAATGAATAATTAATGAATAATTAATGGAGATTAATGTTCAAGACAAGCGCGAAGCGCAACCAATCGAACTTATTAATGTTCCAACCAAGCGCGAAGCGCAACGCATCATTTACTCCTTAATTCTCACCTCCCCTCCTCGAGATCCTTTCGTGTTAATAATCCGCAAAATATTTGCGCCTGTCAGAGTTATTGCATATCTTGCGCCCCAAAATCGCACAATAACGTGCGTATCAACAAGCTAAATTAGAATATTCATTCCAAAAACTTTACAACAATGAAAAGCTTAAAACTGTTTGTAATGCCCCTCGCAGCAGCACTGCTCATGACGAGCTGCGTGAGCAAGAGCAAACTCGCCGAGGTGCAGACCAACTACGACAATCTGAAGACCGAGCATGCTGCCCTTCAGAAGGACTACAATGAAGCACAGGTGCGTATCGCTGAATATACCTCCGACTCAAAGAGCCTCGCCGCTCGCCTCCAGGAAGAGCAGCAGCGCAACAAGGAAATGCGTGAAGCCTACAGCAAACTGCAGTCGTCTTACCAAAGCAACGTGCAGCAGGGCAACGTGAACATCTCGAAACTCGTCGACGAAATCAATGCTTCTAACAAATTTATCAAGCAGCTCGTTGACGCTAAGAGCAAGAGCGACTCGCTCAACCAAGCCTTGACCAACAAACTAACCCGTTCGCTCACTCGCTCAGAAATGAACGACGTAGATGTGCAGGTGCTCAAGGGCGTGGTATACATCTCATTGGCCGACAATATGCTCTATAAGAGCGGTAGCTATGAGATTGGCGATCGTGCTGGCGAGACCCTCTCGAAGATAGCAAAGATCATTACCGACTACAAGGACTACGACGTGCTTGTAGAGGGTAATACCGACAATGTGCCTATTTCGCAGAAAAACATCCGCAATAACTGGGACCTCTCTGCTCTGCGTGCTTCGTCAGTGGTACAGGCTCTGCAGAATCAGTATGGCGTAGATCCGAAGCGTCTCTCGGCTGCCGGCCGTGGTGAGTACAATCCCGTGGCTTCTAACGACACTGCCGTAGGCAAGCAGCGCAACCGCCGCACGCAGATCATCATCACGCCGAAGCTCGACCAGTTTATGGACCTCATCGACGAGGCTCCTGAACAAGAGAAGCAATAAGGCGCGCGCCACACACATTACCATCTGCCCCCGCTTTGCTCTGCACAGAAATCCTCCCGATGGGGTGATTAGGGTGCAAAGGTGCAACATCCAGATGTAACATCCAAAAAGAGTGTACAAACTGTACACTCTTTTTTCGTTCCTCAGTCCTCGCGTGCGCACGCATAACAGACGATTTTACCCTATACATCCGTCATTGCCGTCGCTATTTATTCGTAATGCATTTATTATCAGCAAGATACAGAACTCCATTGCCTACACTTTACCTACACTTAGCCCTCACTTTTGCTTGCACTCGGGGAAGAATCTTTGTCCTTTATTAGGGGGCAAATATGCCATACATCAGCGATAGAATTTTCCTATGGAAGTGTAAAAAAAAATCCCACGGAAGCGTAAAAATTTTCCTATGGACGCGTTTTTGCTCTTCCAAGGGGTAATTTGTAAAGTAGGAGAGGAGACATTACTGAAGTCTCGGATTAAAATTTTCGTGCCTTAGGCTTTGCACGGAGATTCCTAAATCCGAAACATCAAGAGCTTATAAACGGGAAACATAAAATATCGATGGCTCGCCCCTTCCCCATGTGCGAGCTCTGGGCGAGTGTAAGCAAAAGTGCAAGCAAAGTGCAGGATGTTGCAGCGTGAAAAATGTTGGAATTCAGTAAAATAACGGATAAAAGAGACGAAAGTGCAAGTAACCACCAGAGAAAACGTCTGTAATGCGCGTGCACGCGCGAGAGAAAAACGGATGAGACAGCAAACGAAAAACACACGCAATGGAAAAGAAAAAGTGGTTGAAATTTCCGTATCTCGGATTTTTTGGTTTATTTTGTCGCCCATAACGTAAACATAGAAAATGCTATGGATCCTCAACAACCACTGATAGAAACAGGAAAGAAAGCTTTCGACATAGACAAAGAACGCATCAGTATCATTAGCGATATCAAGCTATCGTTCAACGATAGTAAGAAAGGTCGTGCTGAGGCTTATGCCACGATGCTTTGCACAAATGGCGAGGCACGCATCAGCGTGAATCAGAAGGAGCATGTATTGAAGAAAAATGACATCCTAATCTGTTGTCCTGGCGACGAAATGCAAGGACTCGGCATTAGTGATAACTTCAGTGCTTGCGGATTCTATCTTTCGCGTAAGTTCTTTGAAGAACTGAGCAGTATGCCCTTGGGACTAATCAATGCACGCGTATACATCGCTGAACATCCGCTGCTCAATATCTCAGACCATGCAGCCCTGGTCTTTACCCAATATTATGAACTGATACGATCGAAACTCACTGCAGAAATTCCCATAAAGCATCATCAGCTCGTGTCCGACCTCTTGCTGCAAGCTTTCATGTATGAATTTCACGACACCCTGGAGGGTACGCTAAAAGTGCCGAGCACATTCTTCACTTCGGGCGAAAACCTCTTTAAGCAATTCATGGAGCTCCTTCTGAAGACCAATCCCAAGCCCCGTTCCGTGGCATGGTATGCCGATCAGCTCAATGTCACTCCTAAATATCTGAGCAGTGTGTGTAAAAACTGCAGTGGTGAAACGGCACTCGCTGTAATCAATCGTTATGTGCTCGAGGACGTGAAGCGCCACCTGCTCCGTCCAGAGAAGACCATCAAGGAGATCGTAGCGGAGCTCGACTTTCCCTCCATCTCCTTCTTTGGCAAGTACGTCAAGAAGCACCTCGGTGTATCTCCCAAATTCTATCGTCAGCGCATCACAGAGAGCATGTAGGCGTGGCGTCGATCTAACCTCCCCCCCACCCAGTTCTGTGGGCGACGCGTCCCGCGTCGGCACCGCCAGAATCTATCAAGTCAAGAAAGAAAATATTAATGAAAAATTAATGTTCAATTAATGGATATTAATGTTCAAACAAGCGCGAAGTCTAAGAATTCGCTTCATGCTATGCTGTATGCTGCCGACGCGAGACGCGTCGCCCACGGAACTGGCTGTCCTCCCCTCCCTCGCACACATCGGAAAATCAAAGAAAAACAAGCATTCGCTTTGCTCTTCCCCCATCAAGCATTAACTTTGCAGCGAATAAGCGCCTGCGGTGGTATCCATCGGCGCTACAAAGATATGGTAAAACGCATTTATATATACTTGCTCTGCATGATTGTGCCCCTCTTGGCAATGGCCCAAAAGGGGCAAAATAGCGTGCAGACCACTGCTCCTGAAACACAAGCCACGCAGCAGACTACAGACTCCGTCATCGTGAGTCTCATCACCTGCAGTCCGGGCTCCTTGGTCTATGAACTCTATGGACATACCGCACTCCGTGTGCGCGAGGTGGGACGCAGACAGAGCGACTGGGTGTTCAATTACGGCACATTCTCCTTCAATCAGCCTCACTTCATGTGGCGATTCATGCTCGGGGAGACCGACTATGAACTCGGCGTGGTGCCTTACAGTCTCTTCTATGACGCCTATGTGCGCGAGGGCCGTGGTATCGACGAGCAAGTGCTCAATCTCACGCAGACCGAAGCCAATCGGTTGGTCAATGCTTTGAGCCGCAACCTCGAGCCTGAGAATGCCACCTATCGTTACAATTTCTTCTTCGACAATTGTACCACCCGCGCACTGCGCATGATCGAACAATCGGTCGATGGACAAGTGGTATGGCCACAGGTGAAAGCCGATTGCACACTGCGCGACATCGTGCACGAATTTTCTACCCCAAGTCCGTGGAATAAGTTCGGTCAAGATCTCCTGCTTGGAGCAGAAGCCGATCGCCCTGCCGACTTGCAACAACAGCAGTTCGCACCCATCTATGCCGAGCGCTTCGCTACGAAGGCGCAAATCCGTGGTCGCAATGGAAACGTGCGTCCATTGGTGAAGATGCAGCTCACCTTGCTTCCCGCACAACCCAATGCCGACGAAGCATTTCCCATCAGTCCTATGGCAGCCTTTGGCATGCTTCTTGCACTAACGATAGTCATCAGCCTGTGGGGCAGATATAAGAATAAACCCTACTGGCAATACGACGTACTGCTCATGATAGCACAAGGCCTCACGGGGTGTATCACCACATTCCTACTCCTCTTCTCGTCTCACCCCACGGTGGGCAGTAACTGGCTTGTGGTGTTGCTCAATCCTTTGCCCCTTGTGCTCTTCCCCTGGTATATGAAGGCGGCTGTAGCAGGCCGACGTAGCTGGGTGATGTATGTAGAAGGCGTACTCGTGGTGCTGGCCCTTGTGATAGGTCTAGTGGGCTTGCAGCAATATCCCGATGAAGTATACCTTATCATCCTCACGCTCATGCTCCGTGTAGCATTCCACTTGCGGATGCCCCGTAAAAGTATATAATAAGTATAAAGTATAAAGTATTAAGTATTACATTCTTGTAGAGTTTAGCCAATAGAGTTCAGCAAAAGGACTCAGCCAATACTGGGGGCGACGCGTCCCCGCGTCGGCAGCGCACGCGAATCAAGAAGTAATTTCAAAGGAAGTGGGGGCGAAGCGTCTCGCTTCGGCCAGCTATGCGAGGCTCGACGCCGAGCATAGCTGAAAAGAAAGATCCCCTACAAAAAATAAAATAACAATCCACCGAATGAATAACCCCACTCCTCACGCATCACAGCACGCTTCCGCCATGCGTCTGCCCTTGCTCGTGTCGTTGCTCACCGCAATGACCGTGCTCTCGGCTCCCTCGGCTTCGGCGGCAGGGACAGGCGTGCCACGCGTGGTGGTAAGCATCCTGGTGGATCAACTTCGTACTGACTATATGAATGCCTTCATGCCCCTCTATGGGCAGGAAGGCTTTGTGCGTCTCTTGCGTGAGGGACGCTTATACACTCAAGCCGAATACCCCCATTATCGACCCGATCGTGCATCGGCAGCAGCCACATTCTCGGCTGGAACCACACCTTACAACCACGGCATCGTGGGCGAACGTTGGCTCAGCCGAGAGACGCTACGCCCCGTATACTGCGTGGACGATAAGACCTATCCCGGACTGCAGACTAAGGACTGCTCGGCACCTACTTATCTGGGCGTGTCGACCGTGGGCGATGAACTCAAGGTGGCTACAGAGGGTAAGTCGCTCGTCTACGCCGTAGCACCCTTCCGCGATGCAGCAATACTCACGGCAGGACATGCAGCCGATGGCGCCGTATGGATCGACGATCGTACAGGACTATGGTGCTCGTCTACTTACTACGGCAAGACCCTCCCCACTTGGGCTTCTGTGCTCAATGGCGGAGGCGGATTGGCAGAACGATTGAAGTCGCTCACGTGGAAGCCTTCGAGCGACCTCGTAGGCAACTTCTCCTACTTCCTCTCGGGCGGTATGAAGAAACCTTTCGCCCACAAGTTCGTGGGTGATGGCAGATTCGCTTCTTTCAAGACGAGCGGACTGGTCAATCAAGAGGTGGCGCGCGCCGCTATGCAGTGTATCAACGGTACGATGATTGGCTCCGACGACGTGACGGACTATCTCGCCGTGACACTCTATGCGGGCAACCTCGACCACCGCACCGTGAGCGAACGCCCCATGGAACTGCAAGACACTTATGTGCGCTTGGATCAAGCATTGGCACAGCTCATTCACTCGGTGGAGCAAAAGGTGGGGCGCGATCGGGCATTGTTCGTGCTGACTTCTACGGGCTATGCCGATGAGGAGACAGCAGACCTTTCGAAATATCGCATCCCAACGGGCACCTTCGATGTGGAGCGTGCTGCCGCTTTGCTCAATATGTACTTCGTGGCAGTATATGGCCAAGGACAGTATGTAGAGTCGAGCTTCGGTACGCAGATCTATCTCAACCACAAGCTCGTAGAGGAAAAGCAGATTAATCTGGCGGAGATGCTCGAGCGTGCGCAGGACTTCTTGCTGCAACTCTCAGGAGTGAAGGATGTCTACACCTCGTCACGCCTCTTGCAGGGAGCATGGACTCCGGGTATCAGTCGCATGCGTGGTGGATACAACCCGCGCTATTCGGGCGATGTGCTCATTGAAGTGGCTCCAGGGTGGCACTACGTGAATAATTCTACGCATGAGAATCAACTCGTACGCGAATCGTATATTCCTTTCCCCATCATATTCTTAGGCGAGGGCTTCAAGGCCGAAACGGTCACTACCCCCGTCACGATAGACTACATAGCACCGACGCTGTCGAAGGCTATGCGCATACGTGCTCCCAATGCTTGCAGCGTAGCACCGCTACAGTGACACACAAGAGAGCTATTTTAAGTGCACAGCGTAACCCCGTACGTCTTATCGCACTCCTTATTATATAACAGAAACAAAAAAGCATTCTCCCCCTAAGCAAAACATAACCTCTTAAGGCATACG
>JBNMGC010000050.1:0-11269 GCA_050873845.1 Alloprevotella sp. | reverse complement strand
CAGCTTGAGCGCCGCGAAGTGGTGGCACAGCAGCGTTTCACGCAGCAGCCCGCCCGCTATACGGAAGCGTCGCTCGTGCACAAACTTGAGGAATTGGGTATTGGCCGTCCGTCGACCTATGCTCCGACCATCTCTACCATTCAGCAACGCGAATACGTGGTGAAGGGCGAGAGCGAAGGCACACCCCGAAACTACAACCAACTCACCCTTTCGGACCAAGGAATTGCCGACGAGACACTCACCGAAAACGTGGGAAGCAACCGCGGCAAACTCGTGCCAACGGATACGGGACTCGTGGTCAATGACTTCTTGATGGAGTATTTCCCCGAAATCATGGACTACAACTTCACAGCCAACGTAGAGAAGCAATTCGACGAGGTGGCCGAAGGCAAGGAGAATTGGACGCAACTGATTAGCGACTTCTACAAAGACTTCGAACCCCAAGTGGAGCGCATCCTCAATGAGAAGAGCAACCACCGCGTGGGCGAACGCGAACTCGGCACAGATCCGCAGAGTGGAAAGCCCGTCAGCGTGAAGATAGGCCGCTTCGGCCCTGTGGTGCAGATAGGTCTGCCCAGCGATGAGGAAAAACCTCGATTTGCCAACCTCGCTAAGGGACAAAGCATAGAGACCATCACGCTCGACGAAGCATTGGAACTCTTCAAACTGCCGCGCACCCTGGGTGAGTTTGAAGAGCAAACGGTCAAGGCCAACGTGGGACGCTTCGGACCCTACGTACAGCTCGGCAAGTCGTTCGTGTCGATTCCTAAGGGTGAAGACCCCATGGAGATCACCCTCGAGCGTGCCATAGAACTCATCAAGGAAAAGCGTGAAAAGGAAGCTGCAAGCCATCTGAAACAGTTCGCCGAAGAGCCCGAACTCGAAGTGCGAGCCGGACGATGGGGCCCCTACATCGCTTATAAAGGCAAAAACTACAAGATTCCTAAGAAAGACGCCGACCGCGCTGCTGAGCTTTCGCTCGAAGAATGCAAGCAAATCATTGAGGCCGACGCTAAGAAACCCGCCGCACGTAAGCGAGCAACCAAAAAGTAACGAAGAGACTATGCAGAGCATCATTCTGACGGGCTACATGTGCGTGGGAAAAACCACCGTGGGCCGTGCCTTGGCTAAGCGCCTTAACTGTACCTTCTACGACCTCGACTGGTACATCGAAGAGCGCTTCCACACCAAAGTGAGCCAAATCTTTGCCGAGAAAGGCGAAGCACACTTCCGCGACCTCGAGCGCCGTATGCTCCACGAAGTGGCAGAGTTTGAGAATGTAGTAGTATCCTGTGGCGGTGGCACGCCGTGTTTCTTCGACAATATGGACTACATGAACCAGGTAGGGCAGGTGTTCTATCTTAAGGCTTCGCCCGAAACGATACTCCAGCACCTAAGCATGAGCCGTGGCGAACGTCCATTGCTCAAAGATAAGTCGCCCGAAGAACTGCGCACCTTCGTGAACGAACAACTCGCACAGCGTGAGCCTTTCTATGCAAAGGCGCACCACGTGGTCGACGTCAACGTGCTCGACTCTTTCGATAAAATAGATGTCGTAGTGGATCATATCTGCGATATGCTCCCCCTATAATAATAGGGTTTTAAGTTTTAAGGTTAAGAGGTTATAAAGTCACCTTACGTCGTAAGCGAAAGTAACTTTATAACCTCTTAACCTCCAAACTTAAAACGTATATATCCTTAAACCCAAAACAACTTTGCCATGCGTAAATGGAGAATTGAAGATTCTGAAGAACTCTATAATATAAAGGGCTGGGGTGTAAACTACTTCGGCATTAACGAAAAAGGCCATGCCTATGTGTCGCCCCGCAAGGACGGCGTAAAGGTAGACCTCAAGGAGGTGGTGGACGAACTCGCTTCGCGCGACATCACCGCCCCCGTGCTGCTGCGCTTCCCCGACATCCTCGACAACCGCATCGAAAAGACTTCGGAGTGCTTCAACAAAGCCGCCGAAGAGTACGACTATAAGGCTGAACACTTCATCATCTACCCTATCAAGGTGAACCAAATGCGCCCCGTGGTGGAGGAAATTATCAGTCACGGAAAGAAGTACAACCTGGGCCTTGAGGCAGGTTCTAAACCCGAACTCCACGCCGTATTGGCCACCAATATGGATTCCGACAGCCTCATTATCTGCAACGGACATAAGGACCAAAACTTCATCGAACTGGCGCTGCTCGGACAGAAGATGGGTAAGCGCGTGTTCCTCGTCGTAGAGAAACTTCCCGAACTCATCACCATCGCTCACACCGCAGAGAAGCTCGGCGTTCGGCCCAATCTGGGCATTCGCATCAAGCTCGCTGCAAGTGGCACGGGTAAGTGGCAAGAAAGCGGAGGAGATGCATCGAAGTTCGGACTCAACTCCTCAGAACTCCTACAAGCCCTGCAGATGCTCGACGAGATGGGCATGCACGACTGCTTGAAGCTCATCCACTTCCATATCGGTTCGCAAATCACCAAGATTCGACGCATCAGTACAGCCCTGCGCGAGGCTTCACAATTCTATGTGCAACTCCACGCAATGGGCTTCAACATCGAATTCGTCGACTGTGGTGGCGGCCTTGGCGTAGACTACGACGGCACACGATCCAGCAACTCGGAAAGCTCGGTCAACTATTCCATACAGGAGTATGTCAACGACTGCGTATATACCTTCGTCGATGCTGCCAACAAGAACCATATTCCTCATCCCAACCTCATCACCGAGGGTGGACGCTCGCTCACGGCACACCACTCCGTGCTTGTGGTCGATGTGATGGAGAGCGTGAGCATGCCTCATATGGATGAAAACTTCCATCCCACAGAGCAAGATCATCAGCTCGTACACGACCTCACAGAGATCTGGGACAAACTTTCACCCCGTTCCATGCTCGAGGATTGGCACGACGCACAGGACATCCGCGACGAAGCGCTCGACCTCTTCCGTCACGGCATCATCGACCTCAAAACGCGTGCACAGATAGAGAGCCTCTACTGGAGCATCACGCGCGAGATTAGCGAATTGGCACACCATCAGAAACACGTGCCCGACGAACTCCGTTCGCTTGATAAGATGATGGCCGACAAGTATTTCTGCAACTTCTCGCTCTTCCAGTCGCTCCCCGACTCTTGGGGCATCGATCAGCTTTTCCCCATCATGCCCATTGAGCGTCTGAACGAGAAACCCACCGTATCGGCCACTTTGCAGGACATCACCTGCGATTCCGATGGCAAAATCTCGGCCTACGTCAATTATAATCAGCAGACGTCTTACCTCCCGCTCCACAGTTTCCGCGAGGGCGAACACTATTATATAGGTGTGTTCCTCGTGGGTGCTTACCAAGAAATCTTGGGCAATATGCACAACCTCTTCGGCGACACTAATGCCGTACACGTCACTGTAGACGAGGATGGCTATAGCATCGACAAGACCATCGACGGCGAGACCGTGGCCGATGTCTTGGAATATGTGCAGTACGATCCGAAGCGCCTCGTACGCCGCCTCGAGGCATGGGTGAGCAAGGCTGTGAAGGAAGGCAAGATCACCACCGAGGAAGGCAAGGAATTCATCTCCAACTATCGCTCCGGCCTCTACGGCTACACGTACTTGGAATAAACCCTCTCTCGTCACTTCAATAGGTCTTGTGGGCGACGCGTCCCGCGTCGGCTAAGAAGCAATCTGCAAACAATCCATTGCATTTGCTATCAGCCGATGCGGGACGCGTCGCCCACAAAGGTATGTAGAAGCTAAATAGTAGCGTACAGAATAAAAGAACTGCGGGCTGACACCCCTTCCCATGTGGAAGAGTGTCAGCCCGCAGCGGCATAATGAATAGAGTGGAGTGGGGGCGCTGTTACTTCGCTCCGTCCTTCTCCGTAAAGTCGGTAGGACGCATCGATACGGTGATGCAGTTGTGCTGCTTGAGCAATACGTTGTTGACGAAGTCTTGAATATCCTTAGAGGTCAGATTCTTCAATACGTCTTCGTAGCCCGTCTGCTCGTCCTTGTTCCAGCGTACCTTGTTTTCGATAAGGTCCATCCAGTAGCCGTTCTTCTTCTGGCTATCGGCATAGTCCTTGAGGTTGAAGGTAATCACCTTGTCGAGTTCGTCGGCAGTCACGCCCTTAGCAGCAATATCCTCGATGCCCTGCTTCATCAGCAAGAGGGCAGAGTCGAGCTTAGCCGGCTTCACGGGGCACTGAATCTGAAGGATATATTCATCGCGCAGACCATATTCAAGGCTTCCATCAGCACCCACACTGTAGGCAATTCCGGCATCCTCACGAATGCTCTTCAAGTAGCGCTGCGTAAGGATTTCGCCCAAGGCATTCACCACGGCAGCCTCCTTCATAGAGTAAGCGTGGTCGCCCGTCCATACTTGTACGAGGATAGCCTGTGGAGTCTCCATCTGGCGAAGGAAGTTGTTGTCGATGGTACCCTTGGCAAAGTTGATGTGGCGATCGGTGTAAGTCTCGCGCTTCTTCACAGCCTTGAGTGGAGCGATATATTGCTCGGTAAAGGCACGGAGCGAATCCACATTGAATGCACCGGTAAAGAAGAAGTCGAAGTCACCACCCGCATTGAAGCGATCAGCATAGAGCTTCTTGATCGTCTCATAGTTGGCCTGATCCAGGTCCTTAAGCTTCAGCGTAGAGCGGAGCGGGTTGTGGCCATAGAGCGTGCAGGTAAGTGAGTCGCCAAAGGCCTTCATGGGCTGTTTTTCTGCATTGGCCAACGAGGTCTTCAGGAAGGAAATCGTATTATTATAGGAGTCTACGTCGTTGCAGGGAGCTTGGAAGTGGAGATAAATCAGCTCGAAGAGCGTGCGCAGATCTTTAGGAGTAGAACTTCCGCTGAGGCTTTCGCTGATCTCTCTCACATTGGCATTGCATGAAACCTGCTTACCAGCCAACTTCTTCTCGAGCTCGGTGCTTGTAAAGTTGCCCAGTCCCGTAGAGTTCATCACCTGCGAGAGAAGTTTCTCATTCACCTGTTCGCTTGCAGGAATTTTGCTATTACCACCGAAGCTCAGGGCTTCAAACTGCACTTCAGAGTTGTTAAAATCCGTCTGCTTGAAGAATACGCGAGCACCGTTCTGAAGCGTCCAGCAAGTGTAACCGAAGTCAGCCTTCTCTTCCTTCTTGATCTTACCCTTCTTGGGGAGAACGGGCACGAGCGGTTCATCCTTCACATTGTCTACGTAAGCTTCTACCTTGGCAGCCTTAGCCGCAGCGATAGCTTGCTTAAACTGGTCGACGGTGGGCACTGTTACGCCCTCCTTGTCGGGATACATAGCCATGCATACGAAGTTGGTATCTGTGCTGGCAGTGTATTGCTTAAATACGGCGCTGATGGCGGGAGTAAGCATCTTGGCCTGCTTAAGCTGTTCTGCCATCATCTTGTATGTCTGGTAGAGATCTTCGATGCTCGAGATGGGAGTGCCATCGAGGAAACCACGCACGTATTGATTGACGAAGTAGCTATTCTTCTGCTTGTCGCGATTGTTGTAAAGGCTTTCCCAAGAGCTCATGAAGTCATCATTGGCACGATTGATCTCTGTAGAGGTAAAGCCAAATTCTGCAGCACGCTTCACTTCTTCCATCACCGTCTGCAAGGCTTCGGCATCCTTACCGGGCTTCGGCATGATGTAGATGCTGAAGGCATCCATCGTCTTAGAGATGATGTAGTTGTCGTCATCACACTGAGCGCCGTTGAAGGGGCAGTCTGCCTTCTGAGCCAGTTCGCTGAGTCGTGCGTTGAAAGCACTTGTTGCCAACGAGTTGACATATTTTATGCTCAAGTAAGCAGCCGTGTTGCGATACTCCACGGGCAGGGGTTCGTGCTTAAACAATACCTCGATCAAGCCCATCGACTGCTCCTTATCCTTGTCGATCACGTAGATAGGAGCGTCATTGTTGGGTACGGGATAAGATTCATACTTAGCAGCGTCCTTCGGCATCACGATGGGCGAGAAGAGCGCCTTTACCTTGGCCTCTACCTTGTCTACGTCGATGTCGCCCACGATGACAATGCCCTGCAAGTCGGGGCGATACCACTTCTCGTAATAATCGCGAAGCTCTTTCGGCTTAAAATTGTCGACCACGCTCATCAGTCCGATAGGGTAGCGGTGGCCATAGCGTGAACCCGGATAGAGCGTAGCCAGGTTGCGTTCAAACATACGGCCCGAAGCGCTGCTGCGCATACGCCATTCTTCGTGGATCACGCCACGCTCCTTGTCGATCTCCTTAGGGTCGAGCGTAAGGTCGTCGGCCCAATCGTGAAGGATCAGCAAGCATGAGTCTACGTTGGCATCGGTCACGGGCACATCGTCGATGTTGTACACCGTCTCGTCTGTAGAGGTGTAAGCGTTGAGGTTCTCACCAAACTTCACACCAATCTTCTCGCAGAACTTAGTCAGCGAATTGTCGGGGAAGTTTTTCGTGCCGTTGAAGCACATGTGCTCCAAGAAGTGAGCCAATCCGCGCTGGCTCTCCTCTTCCTGCACAGAGCCCACCTTCTGGGCAATGTAGAAGTTAGCGCGCTTTTCAGGCAAATTGTTGTGACGGATGTAGTAAGTAAGCCCATTGGGGAGCTTACCCGTGCGCACATCCTTGTCGATGGGCAGACTGGGAATCTGCTGAGCCATTGTCGGCACTACGATGAGCGCCACGAGCAATAGCCAAAGTGCTTTAAGCTTATTCATTGTAATATAATATATGAGTGTTATTGGTTGCATCAAGCATTGCAAGGACAGCCCACATAGCCATCCTGCATCAAGGGGATGAAAAGAGAATGCCAAAGCGGAGAAACCTCCCTACATCATTGCACACTTCGCGTGCATGTGGGCCAATTCTTCCCCCTAACCCATGCAAAATTAGTCATTTATATGTACACAGACTTCCTTTTCAAAAACATTTATGTAAATTCGCGTCCAAATCAGTGAAGCATATGATACGCAAATTCGATTTCTTAGTAATAGGTTCCGGTGTAGCCGGAATGAGTTATGCCCTCCAAGTAGCCGCCTCGGGCAAAGGTAAGGTGGCTCTCGTATGCAAATCGACCATCGAAGAAGCCAACACCGCCAAGGCACAAGGCGGCGTAGCATCCGTCACCAACCTCAAGGTCGACAACTTCCAGAAACATATACAAGACACCATGATCGCTGGCGACTACATCTCCGACCCTCGCGCCGTAGAGCAAGTAGTCAAGATGGCTCCCGCCGGCATAGAACGCCTTGTAAAGTGGGGCGTCAACTTCGATAAGACCAAGGATGGCAGTTTTGATCTCCATCGCGAGGGAGGCCACTCCGAATTCCGCATCCTCCATCATGCCGACGATACAGGCTTCGAAATCCAGCGCGGACTCATCGAAGCCGTGCGTCATCATCCCAACATCACCGTGCTCGAGAACCACTTCGCTGTGGAGATCATCACCCAGCACCACCTCGGCGTAGAAGTGACCCGTCGCACCCCCGACATCGAATGCTACGGAGCCTATGTCCTCGATCCCGACACTCAGAAGATCGACACATTCCTCTCACGCGTCACCGTGCTCTGCACCGGCGGTTGCGGCGCCGTATATGCCACCACTACCAACCCCGAGATAGCCACTGGCGACGGTATCGCCATGGCCTACAGAGCCAAAGCCACCGTCGAAGGCATGGAGTTCATACAGTTCCACCCCACAGCCCTCTACAACCCTCGCGAGAAGCACCCCGCCTACCTCATCACCGAGGCCATGCGTGGCTACGGCGGCATACTCCGTCTGCCCAACGGCGAGGAATTCATGCAAAAGTACGACAAGCGCCTCTCCCTCGCACCGCGCGACATCGTAGCGCGAGCCATCGATAAGGAAATGAAGATCCATGGACTCGACCACGTATGCCTCGACGTCACCCATAAAGATCCCGAAGAGACCAAGCACCACTTCCCCAACATCTATCAGAAGTGCCTCTCCATCGGCATCGATATCACCAAGCAATACATTCCCGTAGTGCCCTGTGCCCACTACCTCTGTGGGGGTATCAAGGTCGACCTCAATGCCTGCTCATCCATCCATCGCCTCTACGCCGTGGGTGAATGCTCATGCACCGGACTCCATGGCGGCAACCGTCTCGCATCCAACTCCCTCATCGAAGCCGTAGTATATGCCGACACCGCAGCCAAGCACTCCATAGAGCATATCGACGAATACACCTTCAACGACAACGTGCCCGAATGGAACGATAGCGGCACCATGACCAACGAAGAAAAAGTGCTCATCGCACAAGACGTCAAGGAAGTAGAGCAAGTCATGTCAGCCTACGTAGGCATCGTGCGCTCCGACCTACGCCTCAAGCGTGCCTGGACCCGCCTCGATCTGCTCTACGAAGAGACCGAAAACCTCTACAAGCACGTTAAAGCCACACGCGACATCTGCGAACTCCGCAACATGATCAACGTAGGCTACCTCATCACACGTCAAGCCCTCGAGCGCAAGGAAAGCCGCGGTCTACACTACACCATCGACTACCCCAAGCACGCGTACGATCAAAACTAACCCCCTCAGGGTGGAAAGCCCTTAATTAATAGGAATACTCATTATAATAGGCACTTCTAATGTTTCACAGAAATTTTAGAAGTGCCTATTATAGTTCTTTAGAAACTTTTCGTAACTTTGTGGCGAAAAGTACAAACAAAAGATAAAATTATGCTCAACCTGAAAACCATGTTGGCTGCGCTCCTCCTTGCAGGAACCGCCACACAGACCGCTTTCGCACAGACCGAGAGCACAACGAAAAAGGCTGGCTATCCCTACGTATTCGTAGGCGTGCAGGGTGGCGGCCAGGTAACGTTTACCAACTATCAAGCCTCTAAGCTCATCACCCCCATCGGAGCAGTCAGCGTAGGCGGCATGTTCACACCCGTAGTAGGAGCACGCCTTCACGTGAGCGGTATCAACGAAAAGGGAGGACTCAAGAGCCTCGGACAGACTTACGACTACAAGTTCGTCACCTCCAACCTCGACCTCATGTTCAACCTCTGCAACGCCATCGCGCCCAATAAGCACCACGTGGTCAATGCCTACCTCATCGGTGGTGTAGGTCTCGGCTATGCATGGGACAACGACGACCTCAACGGACTCGCACCCACTGCAGCAGAGAAAAACATCAACCTCCGCTGGGACGACGACCGTCTCGTACACAACTTCCGCGTAGGTATGCAGCTCGACTTCGAAGTAAGCCGCCTCGTAGGCATCAACCTCGAAGCCACAGCCAACAACCTCCACGATCGCTTCAACTCTAAGCTCAACGGACATGGCGACTGGCAAGTACAAGCCCTCCTCGGTGTCAACTTCAAGTTCGGCCGCGGCAAGGCAGCATCCGCACCCGTAGTGCTTCCCGCACCCGAGCCCGCACGTCCCGTAGTAGTCGAAGAGCCCAAGCCACAGCCCGCTCCCGAGCCCAAGCCAGAGCCCGCTCCCGAGAAGCCCGCACCCAAGCAACTCGCCGAGACCAAGGCAGAAATCTTCTTCACTATCGGCTCGTCAGCCGTACGCACCTCCGAAGAAGCCAAGCTCAAAGAATTCGCACAGTGGATGAAAGATCACCCCACAGCCAAGGCAGAAGTAATGGGTTATGCCGATGCAGGCACAGGTAGCGCAGCAATCAACCGTACCATCTCCGAGAAGCGCGCCGCACGCGTAGCCAAGCTCCTCACCGAGAAGTACGGCATCTCAGCCTCACGCATCACCTCAGGCTATAAGGGCGACACCGTTCAGCCCTATTCCGACAACGACTCCAACCGTGTAGTTATCGGCGTAGCCAAGGAACAGTAATCCCACTCTGTTGACAAAACGCAAAGAAAGCACCACTCATTCTATCTCAGAGTAGTGCACTATAAATCGAAAAGTCCCCGCTTACACATCTGTAAGTAGGGACTTTTTTGAATGTAAATCTATACGTTACGTGACAAAAAGTACCCGTTCGTCGATAAAAATATACGATTTGTCCATTTTATTTGGTTTAATTCAAAAAAAAACTTACTTTTGCATCAGTAAAATTCAACAAGCTATAAGGTAATAGTGTTTTTTAGGTAAATGACGAGGGGCAGTGCCCGCCGTGAGGCGCGCACTGCCTCATTTTATACCAACGCTGCCACAATCGAAAACGGATCCCCTCTTCACATAATTAAAGCTTCTCTCCCTCAAAAGCACTTCAGAGCCCATACAAAAAGTCCCATCAGCCATAAGACCGATGGGACTTTTTCAGAGAAATTCAGTAGCTCTACACGCAACATCAATCATTACTGCGCGTATAAGTAAAGTCATTCACCTTGACACAAGTCACCCCATTCTGTATCGACACCTCCTCTTTACCCTTCTTTCTCAGCCACACGTTTTGCCCCTTCACCCTGCGGCAAAGCACCGATTTACCATTCGCTGGAAAAATCTCAGCAAACGTAGAGTCTGAACTATAGATCAGAAACACCTGTTCAGGTCCCGCATCAAACCTCGTGCCAGCTTCCCAAAGCCTCACGCAGTCATGCAGCGCATAGCTCCAAGTATAGCCTGCTGAGCCAATACATCCATGCTCGTCCCTATCACTACCCACCATCGGACCCAAAGTCGAGTGAGCGCAACCGCCCAACATCAGCATACCGCCAATCATCAGCATTGCCACAAAAAAATGTTTCCTACTCATAACTTTAATTCCTTTCTATCTTTTATAATTCTTATTCTTCGATAATCTTATTCTTTATATGCTGATCCGTAGCCTATCTCTTATATAAAGAAAGTGTAAGAGCGAGAGCAATGAAACTTATTTCAATTGCCGAGCCACAGCCTATCTTATATAAAGATGATGCAAATCTACACAAAAACCGCGAAATCCCCATCTCTCCCAACGATTTTTCCCATATATTCAATTCTTTTGTCCTACACACGCACGCGCGCACGCGCGTATCATTCAATTTACCCTTCAAAACACCCCCATTCCGTCACTCTCATCAATCAATCCCTTGATTATCAGGAAAAATACCTCCCGCTCCACCTACACTCTGCTTGCACTCTGCCTGCACTCTGCCTACACTTTTTCTCATTTCCCCTCCTCTCTCACAAACTCCCCAGTCTATCTAGAAAAACTAGAATCACTAGAAATACTAGAGCTACTAGAAATACTAGAGCCCCTAGAAATACTATCCCCACCAGATCCACTATAAAAACTCCCCCCCCCCTAGAAGTCTTCCCTTTTCCCTCTCTCCCCTAAAAATTTTCCCTCCCTCCCCTAAAAAT
>JBNMGC010000049.1:0-11434 GCA_050873845.1 Alloprevotella sp. | reverse complement strand
GTTGCCACATGACTGCGGACGAGCGTAAGCGGTGAAGAAGTCGGCGACTGCTGAGGTGTAACGACCGAGGAGAGAGCCTTGGCAGCGGTCTACGTAGTTCTCCCACGGACCACGAGCGTAGTAGCTAATGGTGTCGAATGTAGATGCGAGCGCGAGGCGTGTACCGATACGGCGCAAGTCTGTAGCGGTCTGCGTAACGTAAGTCGAAGCGAGATCGAGCGTTCCGTCGGGGTAGAGCGTATAGTCGTAGCGAGTATTGCAGTAAGAGCCCTTTTCCTGTACGGAGAACGATACGGATCCATCTGCGCTATTGAGTGTGGGCTCCCTGAGGAGTGTGCGACTGCTTACACCATTGTCGGAACTTAGCGTATTACCTCGCGACTCATCGTTTTCTACCCAGCGGAAGTTGTCGTAGGTGAATGCTTGCGATGTAGCGCCGATAATAGACGTACCATCATACTTCCAACCTTGGAGCTGATTGGAGCTGGTGTTGAGCGTTACGCTAAACTTGCTGTTGCCAATGACTGTATTGCTCTTATTTTTGGTGATGGTCAATGCTTCTGCATCGGCGGGAACCGTTACGCTGGACAACTTCGTAGCACGTGCTTTGAGCGTGTACTGCTGCTGCGCAATAGGATAGCCAGCTTGTGCCCAAGTGGCGTCGTCTGCCAGGACTACGGAGAGGTTGAGCAAATATTCCTTGTCGTCGTCCATCGTGGTTGAGATGGGCAGTGTGACTGTAGCCTTTTCGCCAGCGAGTGCGCTGGGGATGGCGAGTGTATCGGTCTCTACTTCTTCGCCATTGGCGAGTACGGCATAAGCGAGTTTGTACTGAGCGAGGTCGGTAAAGTTGTAGTTATTGGTGAGTGTTACCATCTTCTTAGAAGTGCTATAGCCGAAGGCTACTTGCTGGTAAACACTCTTGATTTCAGTCAACTTGGGGCTCCATGCGCGGTTGGCAGTGATCAGACCATTGTTGACGAAGTTGCCCTGTGCAGGTCCGGGGTAGTCATAGCCCGAACGATACCTGGGATAGCCATCGCTACTATAAAGGAGTCCTCTCTTAATGTCGGCAGCGTCGTAGATGCTCTGGTCCACCCAGTCCCATACGCAGCCACCGATGCCGTAAGTAGTACCTACGATGGCGTCCCAATATTCCTTGAAGTTACCCGTGGCGTTGCCCATAGAGTGAGCAAATTCGCACATAAAGTAGGGTTTCTTGTCGCGATTGTTCTTAGCATCACTTGCAGCAGATGCCACTGTGGGATACATCACGCTGAAGAGGTCGGTATAAGATGCTCTGTCGCGCGTGGCACCTTCGTAGTGAACGGGGCGTTCGGTGTCCATGCTCTTGATGAGGTCGTAAGTGGCTTGCATGTTACTGCCCGTACCGCTTTCGTTGCCTAAGCTCCAGAAGATGATAGAGGGGTGATTGCGGTCGCGGAGCACCATGCGCTCTGTACGATCGAGGAATTGTGCCTTCCATGAATCAGCTTTCGTGATTGTGGCATGACTATAGTACCAGTTGTAGTGGCACTCGATGTCGGCTTCGTCCATTACGTAGAGTCCGTAATAGTCGAACATGGCGTTCATCTTGGCCTGACGTGGATAGTGGCTGGTGCGTACGGTGTTGACGTTGGCTTGCTTCATCATCGTTATGTCGCGCAGCATGGTGGCCATGTCGATAGCACGTCCATGAACGGGGTGAGTATCCTGTGTGTTCACGCCGCGGAAGTATACGCGCTGACCATTGATATAGATAAGATTGTTCTTCGTCTCGATCTTGCGGAAGCCATACTTCGTAGCGAATGCCATTTCCTCCTGACCATTGGCATTGAGCTGTGTCACTTCAAAGGTGTAGAGGTTGGGCTGTTCGGCCGACCACAGTTGCAAGTCGCCGATATTGCCAAACATTACTTCCTGCTCATGGCCTTGCTCGTTGGCATCCAAGCTAACATTGTCAAGGCTGACGGCCTTCACCTGTCCTTGAGGATCGAGCAAGCGTACGCGCACTTTCTTTGTGGTGCTCTGAGCAGCGTCATTGTTCATACTGAGCAGCAGGCTCAGGTTGGAAGTAGAGAGGTCGGTAGAGAGTTCGCTATTGATCACATGGTCTGCTACGTAAGCCTTAGGAGTGGCGTAGAGATATACGTCGCGGTGGATGCCGCTCATGCGCCACATATCCTGGTCTTCCAAGTAAGAGCCATCGCTGAAGCGAATCACCTGAACGGAGATATTATTGTCGCCCTCGCGCACCACGTTGCTGAGATCGAACTCTGCATCATTGTTTGACTCCTCGGTGTAGCCCACATACTTGCCATTCACCCACACGTAGGCTGCGCTGTAGATACCATCGAAGTGGAGCACCACGCGCTTATCGGTCCATCCTGCGGGAAGGGTGAAGTTGCGACGATACGATGCCACAGAGTTTTCACACCCGCTCTGCATCGTGATGTATGGAGAATTATCGGCGAAGGGATACTGATCATTGATATAGTAGGGCTTGCCGTAGCCCTTCATCTCCAAGCACGAAGGCACGCTGATGGTGTCCCATGTTGTAGCGTCTACATCGTCGCCATAGAAGTCGGCTGCGGGGCGTTCGGTGGTATTCGTCCACTTTAAGTTCCACACGCCGTTCAAGCTCATCCAGTCTGCCCCTGTGGGGTCTACCCATGGATGGTCATAGCGGTCCTTGTCGGCTTGGAGCTTTTCGGCAGAGCTATAGGGCATGAAGGTGGCATGACCGGGCAGTTTGTTCACGCCGAAGATGGTCTCGTTTTCCCATTCCTCAGCCTTTCGTGTCTGCTGTTCGGTAGTTTCTTCAAACACAAACTGTGCTTCGGTCTGCGTAGCCGCAGTGGTGCTAACGTAGAGTTCGCCTTTGCTATTTTCTGCAATGCGGCGGCTGCTGTCCTTCGTCCAATTGATCGTGTAGGTATCGGTCTTACCATCTACGGGAGTGATGGTGAAGCGTTCGTTCTCCGACGATAGGTTGTAAGTCCACTGCAGCAAGTAGTATCCCTTAGTGGGGTTCGCATCGATAGCCATGCTGCTGTAGCCAGCGCTTTGTATTACGTACTCGTCAGCATTACCCGTGCTGACCACTTTCCATTTCTGTCCGAGGGAGTTTTCGTTGACAGCGTCGAGTTTGATAGACTCGCCCGCCGTACCCGAACTTCCGTTCGACATCACTTGTCCCGACACGGAACTCTTGATGTAGTAAGTCTTGCTTTCGCTGAGCTGTGCCCACGATGTGAGCGTAACACCGCAAAAGGCAAACAGGGCGAGCAATCCTTTTAGGCCGCACGCGCTGCTTCGCAGGTGTTTGTTATTCATTGATATCATTGTGTGTTGTATTGTTTCCTTATGTCCAACGCTCGATTCTTGATCGAATAGAAAAGGGAGAAAATGCTGCGTCTTCCCTCGCCGACAAAGGTAAGCAGAATTTTCGGCTTATCGGCTTTATTTGTCCTATTAATGATTAATTGCCGAGAATATTAATTGCTTGGGAATTTATGCGTGAAGGGATGAGGGGATGCGCTTCGCGCTTTTTAAAAACATTTATCTCCATTAATCGGACATTAATTTATCATTAAATTCATTCGCGCATCTGCCACAGATAAAGCAGAACTCATGCTCGAAGTAAAGAAAAATTAATGATATATTAATGTCCGATTAATGGAGATTAATGTTCAAATAGTGCGCGAAGCGCAAGATTTACCAAAGTCTCGAGGACTTTTATCTTACCACTACCTTCACGCCATTGACCACATAGATGCCTGGTGCGAAGCCCTTAATGGGAGTCAAGCCTTCGCCCACCTCGACGGTGCGTACGAGCTGACCTGCCACGTTGTAGATGCTTATCGTCTGGGGCTTTCCCGCATGAACGGCGATGGCTCCCTGTCCGCCTACGGCAGAGAAGAAGGCTTCAGCCTTTGCGGTGTTGATAGCTGTCTGAGAGGGATCGTAGCCATACTGCTCGTCGAGGAATGCCACGCGCTGCTTTATCCAGTCCTCGGCATAAGTGGCAGCCGTGGCTATGTCGGCGTGGCGGCTATTGGTTATGCCCCACTTTCCTTCTTCGCGTTTGTCGGCTTGGCTGTCGGCGAAGAGGCTTGCGTAGGTAGAGATGCGCTGTGCAAGTCTGTCGGGGTCGAACTCTCCCTGGCGAAGCTCAGCGTAGCGCACGGCAAGTGAGTCGCTGAAGTGGAGGAACTTCTTTAAGCTATAGAATAGCGTGTGCTGTCCGTGCTCTCTGTTCCAGATGAAGGTGTCGAAATCTTGTGCTGCATTCTTCGTATACGAAGTGCCGCCATCCCAGCGCACGCCCCATGTACCATCCAAGTCCCAAGGAGCGATGCCTATCTTGCTCGACTTATCATTGTCGTAGACGTAGAAGAACATGTTCTTGCCATGATTATCGGTGGCAAGGGTGAGTTCGATGAGCAGGTAGTAGTCGCGCACTACGGGGTAGTCGAAGCGGCTCTTTACGGTTTTCTCCTGGAAGTTGAGATAGCTTGAGGTGCTTCTTGCCACATATCTCACAGCATTGTAGAGGGGTGCCCAGTCTACGGCTTCTGTCTCATAGTCGGGATATTTCTGCTCATAGCTGGCCCATGTCTCCTTGCCCAGCGTATTGGTGTAGCTTTCGGGGTCAGTACCGGGATAGGTATTCTTACCGCTTTCATGACCCATAAAGGTCTCGTAGCACCAGTCTTTCGACTTGTAGAGAAGGCCGTGTACTGTCTTGCTGACCTCATCATATTTCTTCAGTTTGAGCTGTTTGCGGTCGAGCTTCTCGGTCATGCAGTAGAGTCCCCAGTAAGATCCGTTGAGGAATACTTCTACGAAGCGGCCACGCGTACCGTTGCGTACTTTCTTCTCAAACTCTGCTTGGTAGGGCTTTACGGAATAGTCGTTCCAGAGGTCGGTCACGACGCGGTTGCGCATACAAGCGGGGTCTATGTACATGGCGTCGAGTATCCAGTTGTTGTCTGAGCGAAGTCCCAAGAACTTGCGGTCTACGCTCTCGCCATTCTCGTCGCGCATTTTCACAGCATACGAGCGCTTAGGATAGTTGCTCGATGATGCACCGCGATACTTGAATGCTGCGATGTAAGTAGAGTCGTAGCCTTCCTGGTCGGGATAGGTCACGCGCATAGTGCCCGTGGTATAGTAGCTACCATTGCATGAGGGTACTTCCACCTCGACAATGCTCAGGTAGGTGAAGCGGAGTTTACCCTTGGCGATAGTCGTGCCGCTGGCAGTTTCGAGCGTAAGCGGATAGGTGGTAGAGCAGTCTACATCGGTGAGCGTCACATTGTGAGTCGTAGCATCGGGGGTCATACCGTTGAGCTTGAGCGTGCCCTCATAGCCGCTCTTGGTGCGGTAGGTCAAGGGGAGCGTGAAGCTTGCTGTCTCGCGCACTTCGCTGGGCAGTGGACAATAATATACGCCCTCGCTCTGATCGTAGATAAGTTGCTTATCGTTCAAGCGTACGGAGTCGAGAGCCATCGTGAGAGGCACGGCTGCACCTGCTACGCTTATGCCCTGGCTGAGAAGAGACTCCAAGTGGCGCGAGTCGCTTGAGGTGAATACGAAGGTAGAACCTCCGTCGACGTCGTAAAGTCCGATCTTCGTGCCTGAATAGTCGTTCCAGTAATAGTAAGAGCTCTGTGTGGTGGTCGTTCCCCAGCCGCCCCAACCGCTTGAGGTCTTATTGTCGGCCTTGCCAATGGCATAGCCTGCGGGCGATGTGCTGCTCTGCCAACTGATGTCCCAGATATTGGTGCCATAGGTCGACGTGCCCGACTGTACATCGACAGCTGTCTGTCCGTTGTAGCTCTGCGGATAGCTCGTAGCTACGTACTGACCATCTTCTGAGTAGATCTGTATGCCGCCATAGCTCTGCACGAAGTAGAAGTGTGTGCGAAGCGAGGCGTCCTGCGTCTGCGTGAGCTTTCCATCGCTCACTCTTACGTAGGCATAGTTGGCCTTTGTATCGTTGAGTCGGAGGTTGACGATGGAGTAGAGCACGGGGTTGGTCTTGTCGGTGGTGAGCACCACGGGGGTAGATATGCCGGTGCGCTCCCAGTATTCGTCCACCACGGTCACACCGCTAGTCTTGGTGAAGTCGGTGGTCTCGGTCACGTTGTCGCCCGATTCTGAGCCACCGCCCGATTCGCCACCGCCTGATTCACCGCCGCCCGATTCGCCACTCTTTACGATGGTGCCGTCGGCGCGGTATTCGTTGCCTTCTTCGTCATAAATCTTGAAGAGTTCGTTATTGTCAGTACCATTGCCTTCGTACGTGCCGAAGAGGTTGGTGCCATCGCGGCGCAAGTTGAAGAGTTGAGCGGTCTTCTCTACATTGCGCACTATCATGTAGCCGCTCGCACCACTACCCTCCTCGAAGGTCCACTGGCTTGTGGTGCCTTCTGAAGAATCTGTCAGATAAAGTCCTTTGATCTGTCCAGATACGCGCTGACTGGTCCAAGTGATGTACTGCTTGCTCTGCGCATTCTGGATGGTGAAGCCATTGCCTGCCTGCTCGATATACCACCATCCGTCGGTGGCGACGGATTCGTCGGTGTCATAATAGAGTACTGCCGAAGAGTTGTGGTTGGCACCGAGTACTAACAGACCGGTATCGTCGTAGAGATGGCTCACGATGCGATATCGCGTGCCCGACTTAAATGCTGGTGTTGCGTGTGCCGACGTGAGGCATAGCAACAGGAGTGAACAAAAGAAGAGTAGTGTTCGTTTCATATATTAGTTGTTATTGTTTTTCGACTTTCGATTTGTGATAGTGAGGCGTCGCATACGGCTTACGGCGGCGGCCTATAACCTTTATTAAAAAATTCGCGGTAAATTTACGAAAATCCCTTTTACCTCACCAATCTTTGTCTGAGAAAATCGACGAACTTTGTAATTTCTATTACGAACGTGCCGTTTCAGCGAAGCTTTCATTCAGTTCTGTGGGCAAACTTAGAGCGACGCGTCTCGCGTCGGCATCACGAGTGGAGAAGTAGTCTACTCAAAGGCAGTGGGGGCGAAGCGTCTCGCTTCGGTTAGTCACGTGAGGCTCGATGCCGAAACGTGGCTATAAAGCAGTATGAATGGCCGACTCGGGCTTCGAGCCCTTCATCGGCCAACCGAAGCGAGACGCTTCGCCCCCACTGCCTATAGGTCTACTTTTTGATTCGTGTCATGCCGACGCGAGACGTGTCGCCCACGGAACTGGCTACGTTTCTCTTTACGCGTATACGCGCGCACGCGCTCCGTCAGTTTTCATTGGCATTTTGTCCGCTGCCGTCACTTTATTCTCATAATGATTTGATTATCATGATATTGCTAAGTGCAAGCAAGCCGCATTTGCCTACACTTTGCTTGCACTTTGCCTACACGCTGCCCTATCATGCATACCCTTCGTGCCGCAACAATTATCCCCCCTTGCGGATCTTTCTACAAGGGGGGATAATCTTTTCTGTACGGAGGGATAATTTGCTCCGCGACAAGGGCTTTTTAGATGAGAGTTTGCGTGCAAGAGGAGTGCAAGTAAAGTGCAGGACTTTTGTTTGCTATTCTCGTTGATTATCAGCGCAATACTATTAGCCGCGCTACAAGTGCAAGTAGTTTTCCTCGAAAATCGCTGTAATGCGCGAGCGCGTACGCGAGGGAGATGAACTGAAGAAAAAGTGTACAGTTTGTTCACTCTTTTTGCATAGGAACTTTGCTTGCCGTAACTTTGTACAAAAAGATAAGTTGCGGATCGGTTAGGAATGCCTCAGCAGCAGTTCGTGCTCTATCTCTGAGAGCGATACGCCCATTTGCTCGAGCATCACGAGGTAGTGGTACATGAGGTCGCCTGCCTCGTAGATGAAGCGGTCACGATTGCCATCGACAGCCTCGATGATGCTCTCCGTACACTCCTCGCCCACCTTCTTGGTGATGGCTTTGATGCCTTTGATGAAGAGGCGGGTGGTATACGAGCCCTCGGGCATCTCGGCATGACGCCGACGGATAAGTTCGGAAAGCGAACGAATGAAGCCTTCCTCGGCTGGGGTATCGAAACAGGCGGTGGTGCCTCGGTGACAAGTGGGGCCTATGGGATGCGCCATGATGAGCAAGGTGTCGGCATCGCAGTCGGCATACATCTTGTCCACCAAGAGGTAGTGGCCCGAGGTCTCGCCCTTAGTCCATAGCTTCTGCCGCGTACGGCTGTAGAAGGTGACGCGGCCCTCGGCTTGAGTCTTGTCGAAGGCTTCGCGATTCATATATCCGAGCATGAGCACACGCAGGGTGGTGGCATCTTGCACCACAACGGGCAGCAGCCCATCGGCACATTTGGATAGATTCAAATTATCAAAAGTCAACATACGTATTTCAAATAATAAGCAATGCGCGCTTCAAGTAAGAATGAACAAGTAATACGTGCTTTATGAGATATAGCAACAAATGAGAAGTAACACCTAAGTAATGAGCAAGAATGTATTACTTGGTACTTATTACTTTCTCACACATATTCCCTGCTTCTGCAGCTCTTCCTTCAGCTGCGGAATGGTGATCTCGCCATAGTGGAAGATGCTGGCGGCAAGGGCGGCATCGGCACGACCTTCGCCCAGGACTTGGGCTATGTCGGCAGCACAGCCCGCTCCACCTGAAGCGATGATGGGGATGCGGAGGTGAGAAGCAAGGCGCGCAAAGGTGGTGCAGGGATAACCCTTGCGCGTACCGTCGTGGTTCATCGAGGTGAAAAGGATTTCGCCAGCGCCACGCTCCTGTGCCTCGTGTGTCCACTCAAAGAGTTCACGCTGCGTGGGCTGCGTGCCGCCGTGCGTACACACGGTCCAGTGGGCATGTGATTCGTCAGCACCTTCAGCAAGGGCTTCGTGACGCGCATCGACAGCCACTACGACAAACTGCGCCCCATAGCGCGTAGCTATCTGATCGATCAGTTCGGGATGGGCTATGGCAGCGCTGTTGATGCTCACCTTGTCGGCACCCGCATCGAGCAAGCGCGCAGCGTCGTCGATGGTAGATATGCCTCCCCCCACGGTGAAGGGGATATTGATTCCATCGGCTATGCGGCTCACAAGCTTGGTAAACGTGTTACGACCTTCGCGCGTGGCACTAATGTCGAGGTACACCAGTTCGTCGGCACCCGTACGGGCATAGTGCTGACCGAGTTCTACGGCATCGCCCACATCCTGCAGGTCTTCAAAGTGGATACCCTTTACGGTGCGCCCCTCCTTCACGTCGAGGCATGGAATAATACGTTTGCTTAGCATAGTTCTTCGAGTTTGATACGTCCTTCGTAGATGGCCTTTCCCACAATGACCTTGCGCAGGCCAAGCTGGCGCAATTGGTCTATGTCGGCACGCGAGGAGATGCCTCCCGACACGGTGACGTCGATGGTGGGATACTTCTTCTGAAGCCTTACGTAGAGTTCGGTGGCGGGGCCTTGCAGCATGCCGTCGCGCGATATTTCGGTACAGATCACTTGACTCAGTCCGAGGGGCAGGAAGCGGTCGATGAGTTGATCGATGGTGAGGTCTACTTCCTCTTGCCACCCATTGACCGATACACGGCCTCCCTTTACATCGGCACCGAGCACCATGCGCTCCGCGCCAAACTGACGAAGCCACTCCTCAAAGAGTTCGGGCTGACGTGCTGCCACGCTGCCCACTACGGCATACCGAGCGCCGGCTTCAAACACTTGCTCCAGGGCTTCTGCACTCTTGATGCCACCGCCCCACTCTATCTCTGCCTCATCGACGGCAGCTATTTGGCGAAGCACGTCGAGATTCTCGGGACGCGAGGCTTTGGCTCCATCGAGGTCGACCACGTGGATGCGTCTGAGTCCGTGACGGACATAGGCCTCTACCATCTCGAGTGGCGAGGCATCGTATTGTTTCTTTTGCTCATAATCGCCCTGCGACAGACGCACGCAGCGTCCGCCTATGAGGTCGATGGCGGGGAGTATCATCATAAGCTGATAAAGTTTTTGAGAATGCGTTCGCCCACGTCGCCACTCTTCTCGGGATGAAACTGCGTGCCATAAAATTGCTCATACTTGAGCGCTGCACTGAAGAGCACCGATCCATGACGCGTGGTGGCTATGGTGTCGGGACAGAGCGTGGGGTAAAAGGAGTGGACGTAGTAGACGGAGTCGCCACTGTGGATGCCTTCGAAGAGTTTCTTCTCAAGGTTGCCCAGCGTGTTCCACCCCATATGAGGCACTTTAGCTTCTGGGGCGGTGGGAAAACGGCGCACGTGAGAGTCGAATATGTTCATACACGGAGTGAGTCCATCGGCAGTGGCGCTTTCTTCAGAATCGCGACACATCACTTGCAACCCTACGCAGATGCCAAGCACGGGCTGGCGCAACTGACGGATGACGGGTATAAGACCGCTCTCGCGCAGATTGTGCATGGCTTCAGCACAGTTGCCCACTCCGGGCAAGAGCACGTGGTCGGCCCTCTGGATGGTGGCGGCATCGGCGGTCACTTCATACTGGGCACCAAGTCTGCTCAGGGCGTTCTCCACCGATCGGAGATTGCCCATTTTATAATCAATGATTGCTATCATAATATGCCTTTACTGCTTGGAAGTTCGTAACTGAATACATTGCGCCGTATGGCTTGACGAAGCGCACGCGCAAAAGCCTTAAAGACGGCTTCTATCAAGTGATGATTGTTTTCACCGCGCGCCTCAATGTGGAGGTTGCACTGCATGGCAGAGGCAAGCGATTGGAACACGTGCTTGTACATCTCCGTGGGGGTATCGCCCACGTATTCACGCGTGAACTTGACGTTCCATTGGAAGTCTATGCGTCCGCCAAAGTCGAGCGTGACCATTGCATCACACTCGTCCATAGGCAGCACGAAGCCATAACGCTCTATGCCTCGCTTATCGCCCAAGGCTTGACGGAGGGCTTCGCCAAGGGCTATCGCCACATCCTCCATGGTGTGATGCTCGTCTACCTCGAGATCGCCGTGGCAAATGCAGAGGAGCGATATGCCAGCATGATGAGGCAGCTGGGCGAGCATGTGGTCGAAGAAATGCAGACCGGTGGATATCTGCGTAGTGCCACGTCCGTCGAGATCCACCTCCACGTGAATGTCGGTCTCGGCAGTTTTTCTCACAATGGAGGCTCTGCGCTCTGTGGCTCTCACGTATTCGGCTATGGCGCCCCAGTCGGTGGTGGCAAGGGCGAGTGCTTCACGCTGCTCGGCAGTGAGCATCTGCTCAGCAGCCTCAGCGGGTTGCAACAGGATGGCTCGACATCCGAGGTTGACGGCGAGCTGCACATCGGTGGCTCTGTCGCCTATCACGTAGGAGTGCTGGAGGTCGTACTCGGGCTGCATGTAGGGGGTGAGCATTGCCGTGCCGGGCTTACGCGTGGGAGCATGCTCATGCTCGAAGGTGCGGT
>JBNMGC010000048.1:0-11452 GCA_050873845.1 Alloprevotella sp. | reverse complement strand
TGCCCGGTGCAGGACAGATTTACAACCGCAAGTACTGGAAACTCCCCTTTATCTACGGCGGATTCTTAGGGTGCGCCTATGCCCTGATGTGGAACCAAATGATGTATCGCGACTATTCGCAAGCCTATCTCGACATCATGGACGACGACCCTAACACACACTCGTATCTCGACATGCTTCCGCCCCGCTACGACATTACGGGGCGCGAAGATCAATTTAAAAACCTCTTTAAACGCAAGAAGGACTACTACCGCCGCTACCGCGACCTCAGCGCCTTCTGCTTTGTGGGTGTATACCTCCTATCGGTCATCGATGCCTACGTCGATGCCCAACTCTCCGTATTCGACATCTCGCCCGACCTCTCCATGAGCGTAGAGCCCGCCGTGATTGGCTCTCCCACCATGCTCGGATCGACGAATCGTGCCGCCTACGGCGTAGGAGTGGGCTTGCGCTTCTAAAGAAGACATCTAGTCCCCCCCCTTAGTTTCCCTAGTCCCCCTAGGATTCCTAGAACCCCTAGTATCCCTAGTCTCCCTAGAATTCCTAGAATCCCTAGAAAAGCTAGCCTATACACCCCACCCACCCCCATACATCAGACTGAATGAAACGACTCAAAACATTAATCCTCGCCCTGGCAGCCGGCTTCTTCACAGCCTCTGCACAGAGCATTGACGACCAGATTACCGTACACGACGATCAAAACGGACGCGACGAAGTGATCGACCTGCCCGAAGGTATGACCGTCAGTTGCGACTCACTCCTGAGCGACTGGATGGCCAAGAAATATCTCTACCCCGACACCACCTGCGTAGACCCTAACTACAACCCCACCTTCACTCCCGAAGAATACCAAGAACGCCTGCGCCGCATGCCCGTAGTGATGGAAATGCCCTACAACAGCGTGGTGCAGAAGTTTATCGACCAATACAGCGGACGCCTGCGCCGCACCGTGTCCTACGCCCTTGGAGCAGGCAACTTCTACATCCCCATCTTCGAGGAAGCACTCGACTACTACGGACTGCCACTCGAACTCAAGTATCTGCCCGTCATAGAGTCGGCACTCGAACCGCGCGCTAAGAGCCGCGCCGGAGCCGTGGGACTGTGGCAATTCATGCTCGCCACGGGCAAGCGCTACAATCTCAAGGTAAACAGCCTCGTCGATGAACGACAAGACCCCTACAAGAGCAGTTGGGCTGCCGCACGCTACCTGCGCGACCTCTACAATATATATAAGGACTGGAGCCTCGTGATAGCAGCCTACAACTGCGGACCAGGCACGGTAAACAAAGCCATCCACCGAGCCGACGGCGTACGCGACTATTGGGCCATCTACCCCTACCTGCCCAGCGAAACGCGTGGCTACGTGCCCGCATTTATCGCTGCCAACTACATCATGAACTACTACTGCGACCACAACATCTGTCCGATGAAGACAAAGATGCCCGTCACCACCGACACGGTGAGCGTGAATCGCGACCTTCACATCGCGCAGATAGCAGAGCTCTGCAACATCAGCAAGGATGCCATCCGAGCCCTCAACCCGCAGTATCGCACCGACCTCATCCCCGGATCGGCTGGCCCCATGACGCTCTGCCTCCCCATCGAGGTGCTCAACACGTTTATCGACCTCAAAGACTCCGTATACAACTACCGAGCCGACGAACTCATCACACGACGCGCCACCGTTGACGTGAACGACAAGCTCGACACGCGTAGCCAAGCCGCCCGCCACCGCAGCCAGTCAGTAAGCAGCAGACAGAAAGATTCAGCTTCGACCACAAGCACCTCTTCGAAAAAGAGCACATCGACATCCACTTCCTCAAGCAAAAGCAAAAAGAGCAAGAAGCGCGACGATGACGACGACAACTCGAAAAGCAAAAGCAAAAGCAAGAGCAAGAAAGGCAGCAAAAGCAGCAAAGACAGCTCGGAAAGCAAGAGCAAAACGGTCACCGTAAAGAAGGGCGATACGCTCATCGACATCGCCAAGCGCAACGGCACCACCGTAGAAAAGCTCAAGAAAGCCAACAAGATTAAGGGCAACACAATCAAGGCTGGCGACAAACTGAAAACGAAATAACACGCACACGTGTGTGCTCTTCCTCAGCAAGAGCGCACAACAAGAGTAGGCATTACTCCGCTCACACAGTAAGAGCGAGTAATGCCTATTTTATTTTAACAAAATGGTGAGCATATCCCAAAATAATTTGTACTTTTGTGCTATCGTGACATCAATCTCCCCACAGCTATGACTCCAGACTATCCTAACACCACTCCGCATAAAGCCCTCTCGCCTCAAGAACAGAAGGACGAGGAAATGATCAGTGCCGCCTTCCAGCACCTGCTCGACACCTATCTGGCATCCAACCACCGCAAAAAGGTGGACATCATCACCAAGGCTTTCAACTTCGCCAAGGAAGCCCACAAAGGTGTGCGCCGCCGTTCGGGGGAGCCCTACATACTCCACCCCATCGCCGTGGCACAGATAGCCTGCGGCGAGATAGGACTCGGGTCGACCTCCATCTGTGCAGCACTGCTCCACGATGTAGAGGAGGATACTGACTATACCAACGAGGACTTGTGCAACCTCTTCGGACCCAAGATAGCCAATATCGTGGAGGGCGTGACCAAGATATCAGGAGGCATCTTCGGCGACCGGGCATCGCTGCAAGCCGAGACTTTCAAAAAACTGCTGCTCATGATGAGCGACGACATCCGCGTGATCCTGATCAAGATCTCCGACCGTCTGCACAACATGCGCACGCTCTCGAGCATGCTGCCCTCAAAGCAATATAAGATAGCTGGCGAGACGCTCTACATCTTTGCACCCATTGCCGACCGTTTGGGACTCAACAAGATCAAGACAGAGCTGGAGAATCTGAGCTTTAAATACGAACACCCCGATGACTACGCCGCCATCCTGCGTAAGCTCGACGAGAGCCACGTAGAGCGCGACGACGTGATAGCTAAGTTTACGCCTGCCATCTGCGAACGGCTCGACCAAATGGGCGTGAAGTATACCATCCGCGCTCGCATCAAGAGCCCCTACTCCATCTGGTGCAAGATGCAGAAGAAGCATATCCCCTTCGAGGAAGTGTTTGATATCCTAGCCATACGCATCGTGTTCACACCAGCCGATCGTCAGCACGAGAAGGATGAGTGCTTCCGCATCTATTCTGCACTAACAGAGATATACAAGCCCCACCCCACGCGCTTCCGCGACTGGCTGTCCAACCCCAAGACGAACGGCTACCAGGCGCTCCACAACACCTTCATGTCGAAACAGGGCAAGTGGATCGAAGTGCAAATCCGCTCCGACCGCATGGACGACATAGCCGAAGTGGGATTTGCCGCCCATTGGAAGTACAAGGACAAGGATGCGGAGTACGACGAAAACGAACTCGACAAGTGGCTCAACTCCATCAAGGAGATTCTCGACGACCCGCAGCCCGACACGCTCGACCTGCTCGACAATATCAAGCTCAACCTCTACGCCTCAGAGATCATGGTGTTCACCCCTAAGGGAGAACTCAAGACGATGCCTAAAGGCGCCACAGCTCTCGACTTCGCCTATTCCATCCACTCCTTCCTCGGCTCCCACTGCTTCGGTGCAAAGGTCAACCACAAACTGGTGCCGCTGAGCTATGTGCTCAAGAGTGGCGACCAAGTGGAGGTGCTCACCTCGCGCACGCAGCACGTGCAGCCCGAATGGCTTAACTTCGCCACAACGGCCAAGGCACGCGCCAAGATCCAGGCTTACCTGCGCCGAGAAAGTCGTGAGAAGCAGAAACGCGGCGAAGAGGTGCTGCGTCTCTTCCTCTCGAGCCACGACATGGAGTATTCCACAGGACTGCTCGACAAGCTCCGTCGCCACTACAACGCCATGTCCAACGAAGAGTTCCTCTTCAGCCTGGGCGACGACAAAATTACGCTGGGCGACGACACACTGCTCTTCCTCCAAGGCCGCAAGCCAAGCAAGGGCTTGATTAGCACGCTCACCTCATTCTTTGGCAACAACAAGAACGGACAGCACAACCAGTCGCCCACTGCCGAAGCACTCGACGACGCGCAATGGGCAAAGAACCTCAACCGCAAAGAGGTGCTTGTGCTCAACGAGGAAGTGCTCCGTAAGTGTACGATAGACCCCAAGTGTTCGCCCATCCCTGGCGACGACGTGCTGGGCTACATCACCGATGACGGTGGCCTGCAACTCCACAAGCGCAGCTGCGAGACGGCCGTGAAACTCAAGACGCGCTATGGCAACAACATCATTGCCTGCTCTTGGGACATGCACAAAGTGATGCGCTTCGATGCCCAGTTTGAGATAGAGGGCATCGACTCGCAAGGTGTGCTCTATGCCATTGCCGACGTACTGCACAAGCTCACACACTTCGTAGTAAAGCGCATCACGCTCGATACCAACGATGGCATCTTCGAAGGTCGCATGACCATCTCCGTCTACGACACCGACGACGCCGACAACATCTGCCGCGAACTCATGCAGATCGAAAACGTCAAGAAAGCCGCCCGCGTATAGTCGTCTACCATCATCAGTTCCGTGGGCGACGCGTCCCGCGTCGGCAGCCCCCACGAACATAACATAGTAAGTGGGGGCGAAGCGTCTCGCTTCGGCCAGGGGCGCGAGGCTCGATGCCGATCGCACCTGAGAAAGAACCACAATCTTTCGCCATCTCGGGGCATCGAGCCCCTCATTGGCCGCCGAAGCGAGACGCTTCGCCCCCACTTCCTATGAGTAGACTTCTCACCCGCTCATACCGCCGACGCGAGGACGCGTCGCCCCCAGTAGGCTCTGAGTAGACTTACTGTCCGTGAGTGACGCCGACGCGAGACGCGTCCCCCACAGAACTTTTCAAAGTTCCTCTGTGACTATTCTAAGCCCTCCCAGAGACAACCCCTCAGCCCCCTCAGAAAAGATTAAAGGCCCACACCCCATCTCGAGGTGTGAGCCTTTAATCTTTTCTATTGCCATGCGGCGGGGAACGTTATTCATCCACGTCGCTCCAGTCAGCATCGTCCCAACCCTTCTGATCAGAGAGCTGCGGTTTAGAGCTTACTTCGTCCTTTGTGCTTAGAGCCATCATACCTTCTGTCTGTATGCGGATAGCCATAGTCTGAGGAGCAGTATATATCTTCTTCATTGTATCTAATGTTTTTCTTTATTCATAATGTTACTTAGCGAGTAGAGCAAGCATCTTTCGCCCCACTTACTTCACCATCACTTTCTTACCACCCACGATGTACACACCCTTGGCAGCACCATTGAGCGTGCTCACGCGGCGACCATTGATGTCGAAGATAGGCTTTTCAGCCTTTGTAGCTACCGCAGCTTGTTGAATACCTGTGGTCTGTCCATCAAGAGCGAAGCCCTTCAACTGGCTTGAGCCATTAGAAGTAGGCACTGCGAGCCATGCCTTTCCACCCTCCGATTCGAAAGGATCACCACCTTCACTGTCCCAATAGAAGCCAAGGTTCTTACCTTCATCATCGTAAGAGAGCTTGTAGAAAAGATAAGCTGCAAGGTCACCATCTACCATAGTCTCTGCATCAACTGTTGAACCATGAAGCATATTGTTCTTAGGAGCGGTCTCTGTGGTGGTCGTAGAATAATATTCATAATCACCTTGAGCACCCTTTAGCAACAATGCTGTGTTAGCAGGAACTGCACTACCTGCGAGATAATTATCTTCAATCGTAAGTGAGCCATTATTCACATCAGTAATAATGCTTCCCGTTACACCATTAGGCATAGTAAATGCCTTATCGGTGAAATAAGTAGCATAACCAGCTGAGGTTATGGAAAGTTTACCTGCAGGCTTCTGCCAAGTAATGGAAATTGACTCTAAATAAATAGCACCTGAACTAGGGCGAATACCTATATATTTATAACTGCCACTTACTTTTATCGGGATTTCTAAAGCAGAAGAAGACTTGCTTGCTGATCCGAGTTTATCTCCGACATCAGCCTTTAATGTACCATATAAGTCATCAGCAGATGCATAAGATGTATTTTTCCCATAAACATCGATGACTCTTCCATTAGACGTATTTGATTTAAAAGTAATGGTAATACTCTTTATAATACCCACAGAAGACGTCACAACAATGCCATTATATTTTTTATTGGTAGGTAACTTTGAGTTTAGTTGGATAGCTCCATCGCTACTACGTGCTGTCTGTCCAGCATAAATGGTATTGGAAGTTTTACTTACATTTGAGAATGGAGTATAATTAGTACTGGTGGCTTCCAAGTCATTCGCAGTAATCACATCGGTCACAAATTCTTGTGCCCAAGCACTACCTCCCATCAAGCTAAACAAGCAAGCAATAAGGAGAGACTTTAAAAGAGTAAATGTTTTCATAAGGTTTATGTTTTGAGTTAATGTTTCTGGGTAAAGGGGATTGTTTCGTTCTGTATTAATAGGTGGTGCGAGGCACAAGGATGAATCGATTTAATCCATAAGTGTTCCACATCTTTCGTACTGCAAAGTTACCCAGACTTTCCTTGCCGTGCAATAAAATGACGTAAGAGAGGTGAAAGAATAGGTAATAAGGAGCACTTTTTCTTATTAAAAAGCAAAATAGTCCAAACAAAAGAGACGAATTTCGCATGAATTGACTACCTTTACCCAACATAAAGAACTAAAAATTACAGATTTATGACAAAGCAAGAACTCATGCAGCGGGCGATAGACCTCGCTGTGGAAAACGTGAAGCAAGGCGGTGGACCCTTCGGCGCCGTGATTGCTAAAGACGGAGAGATCGTGGCTGAAGGCGTAAACCGTGTAACCCTGCAACACGATCCTACCGCCCATGCCGAAGTGCAGGCCATACGTAAAGCTTGTGCGCTGAAGCAGGACTTCGATCTCTCGGGCTATGATATCTATTCTTCGTGCGAGCCATGCCCCATGTGCTTGGGGGCCATCTATTGGGCACACCTTGACCACCTCTACTTTGCTGCAACGAAGGACGATGCCGCTCGCATAGGCTTCGACGATGCTTTTATCTACCGCGAACTGCCTCTGCCTATCCATGAGCGAAAACTCCCTACCGAGGAATTTATGCGCCAAGAGGCACAAGCACCCTTCAATGATTGGGAGAAGAAAGGCGATAAAGTGGAATATTGACGAACGATAGTGCTATAAAATGATTCGGGGGCGACACCTTTAAGATTAAGGTGTCGCCCCCGAATGGTTTCTTTATACATGCTTCTTGCGGAAGCGCAGGGTAAGGTCGACCAACTGGCCATCAGGCTCAATGCGGTAAAAGCGCTGATTCGTGGTGGGTGAAGAGAGCGGACCAAGTTTGGATGAATAGCCGCCTATCTTCACGTAGTTGAGCGCAGTGGAGAGTTCCTTTAAATCGGGAAGCCACGTACGGCCCGAATACCAGCCCGTGCGGATGCGCCCCTCGTACTTCTCGCGAATATGACGCGCCAAGGTGAAGAGAGTCTGCGGATCGTTGTCGCCCCCTTGGAAACCTACACACGTGATGCCATCGTTGCTCTCGATGAGAGCCGTGAGGCGTTCCTCGGTGAGTTCCTCGCCAATGTTCTCGCGCAAGAATGCACTATGGCATCCCACGCAGCGATTGGGACAGAGCGTAAGGTTGATGGCCAACGTCACCTCGTCAGGATATTCCTGAAACACGATGTCGTGGTTATAATACTTCAGCATGGATTGTGTCCTCCTTACTGTGCGAGGGTTACTCCTCTACGCGCTGATAGTATCTTCTGTTTGCTTCTTTCTGACGATCAAGCGAGAAGTTGCTTACACGCTTTAAGTAGCCGATGATACGGGTCAAGTAGTCGAGATTCTCCGATCCGCACACAGGGCACTTGTGCAAGTGGTGCTTGTCGATGTGGCCGCAGTCGTTGCAGAGGGTGTTGGGGATATTGAAGGTGAAGTAGTTGCATCCCTCTTTAGCAGCCACGCGCAGGAGCTGACGATACTGGGGTTTGCTCAGATGCTCGTCGAGGTTCATATGGAGTGCAGAACCACCCGTGAGGTGTTCGATGAAACGACGACCATGGAGACGGAACTTCTCGATGATGTCCGTGTTAGGATCTTCCACCACGTAGAAGTAAGAGTTGTAGCATTCACGAGGCACGAAATAGCCGTCCTCGCGATCCCAGCGAGCATGCTTTACGCCTACGTTTTCGGCAGGGATCATCTCACAGTTGAACATGAGGTCCTTTGAACGATACTTGCGGTTGTAGCTCTCGATAAGACCAAGGATATTGCCGACGAAGTCTTCATATTCCTTATTATCCGAGATGGTGATACCTAAACTCTCAGCAGCCTCTACCATACCATTCACACCGATGGTGAGGTACTGGCGCTTGATGTTGATATAACCAGCATCGAAGAGGGGAAGCATGCCCTTATCCATCAAATCCTTGAGGTTGGCATTATAAGCCATCTGCACCTTGTGCATAAGGTCGATGATGCTATCGAGGTATTCCACGTAAGAGCGACCTTCGCGGGTGGCCTGTTGCACGCAACGATTGAGGTTGACCGTAAGCACTGACTTGGAACCCGTGCTCACACCGCCCGCACCGAGCGTATAGCTAAAGCCATTGTCTTGAATCTCATTGCGCAAACGGCAGCAAGAAGCCAAAGAATCGGCATTATCGCTCATATAGGTGAAGAAGCTGTGGCCCTCAGCATACATTTCTGCCGTGAAGTCGCCATACTCCTTGTCCATCACGTCGCCATCCTTCGAGAGAAGTGCCATGGTTTCAACGGGGAAGGTGAGCACAGCTTTCGTTCTCTCCTGGTTGAACCACTTCATGAAGCGACGCTGCAGCCAATCGAGCGCAGGCCAAGAGGGACGCGATCCGTCGGGAAAACGGAATTCTCCGAAGATGCTCTCGAAATAGAACTTATCGTAATAAGAGATGTTCCAGAACACTGACTGGAAGTTACGTGCACCCGTAGGCTGATTGATAGAGTAGACGATTTGTTCGAAGCAGTCAGTGATCACTTTATCGATGGTGCGATGACGCGTAGAGAGGTCTACCACCTTATCTGCCTCGGTATAATATTCAGGACCATACTCGAGTTCCAAGAAGTGGCTCATATACATGAGGAACTCTGGAGTAGCGCAAGCACCCGACAGCATGGAACTCACGATAAATACCATGTTGACAAAGCCACCGCAGAACGACTTGAGGTTGGTAGGTGCTGTAGAGTTACCACCGATGTCCTTTGTGCCGTTGAGCAACCATGGATACATCGTGATAGAAGCACAGTAGTTGGCAAGCGAAGTTTCGTCGTTCTTATAGATAAAGTGGTGCTTGAGCAAGTAGATGTAGCGATCAGCTAACTCCTTGCCATACATATCCTTAATGCGATCGCAAAGCAAACGACGGTTTAAGCGAATAAAGCCCTGCTTAGGAAGTTCACCGATGAGGGTGGCAATGTTCTTATTCTCAACGTTTGCATTGGCATCATACTTCGATCCCGTAGCAGGATTGGCAGAGTTGCAATAGTTGATAAGGAAACGCAACTTGTCGGCAGTCTCGCGATCGTCTTCATGACGCTTGCGATAAAGCATAAACGACTTGGCCACCTCATAGTGGTGTTCGGCCATCAATGCCACCTCTACCTGGTTTTGAACATCCTCCACGCTCATACCATTGCAGAAGCGGAGACGCTGCATGATACGGTTGAGCCCTTCGGCGTCGATATTCTTGTTCCTTGATTGGAAAGACTTTAATACGGCAGTCTTAATTTTTTCTATACTCAGCGGCTCTGTCTTACCGTTGCGCTTGGTGATGATGAAGTTGTCTGTGCACATGGTTTTGGGGATTCTGTGTAGCGGTTTGTAAGGTTTATCTGTGGGTTAAAAGGTGTCTTTTTCGGTCAACTCTAAGTTCGAAAGTTTTTCAAAAGTTTTCCAAAACGGAAAACTTTGTGACCGCGCGCTGCTTCATTCAGTAGCACTTTGGGAAGTCCTCGTGCTTACCATTAGAGCGCAACTGCCCGCCCTCCTCATCGAAGGGTATCTTACTTATAACTCTTTGATTGTCAGCAGTTTACTTTCGTCTTGATAGTTTCTTCCATAGTTGCTTCGCTCTCTTCCAAAAGGTGCTTTAGCGAAGCTTGTTTTCCAAAGACGTTGGCAAAGATACGGCAAACTTTTGAACAAGAAAAGGAAAGAAAAATATTTTTTTCTTGTCATTTTCTCATCACGGTAAACCTTTTCTTTACCCCCACTCTCCTTATCGTTTGAAAACCAACAAGAAACCCCTTTAACCATACTCTGATAAAAAAATTACCCTCCGCTCGGAGCAAATTGCTCAAAGCGAAGGGCATCGTTTTACATGCTACAAGGAGCCAATATTCATCCATCAGAGAAGAGGATCAGACTTCTCTAAAATTCATCGGCAGCGTATAGGAAGGGGAATGCTGCTTGATCCCACTCAAAGATCTCGTCGTCGCGGAAGAAGCGCTTCAATTCTACTGCTGCAGCCTCTTGCGAGTCAGACGCATGTACGATGTTCTCCTGGAAACTCATGCAGTAGGTACCACGAATAGTTCCAGGAGCTGCATTTCGGCCATTTGTAGGGCCTGCAAGGACACGAACAGCCGCCACAGCATCAACACCCTTAAGACATAGCGCCACGACGGGAGCAGTCATCATAGAGTCTTTAATCTGCTGAAAGAAAGGTTTACCGCTCAAGTGCTTGTAGTGCTCTGTAAGCACTTCATCAGTGAGCTGCATCATCTTCATACCACAGATTTGCAGTCCTTTCTTCTCGAATACGCTAATAATCTCTCCAGCCAAGCCACGCTGCATGGTGCAGGGCTTGAGCAATACCAAAGTCTTTTCTAATGCCATAGATAAGGGAGTTTAATGAGTTTAATGAGTTTAATGAGTTTAGGAGGTTTATGAGTTTAGGAGTTTAATGAGTTTAATAAGTTTATAAGTTTAAGAGGTTACTTCGTGCTAAAATAGTAAAGCCTCTCTCAGACATATGTCTGAAAGAGGCTTGGAATGAAATTGGCGGCGACCTACTCTCCCGCGGGTGTGCAGTACCATCGGCGCGGTTGGGCTTAACTTCTCTGTTCGGAATGGGAAGAGGTGATCCCCAACGCTATAACCACCAGAATATCTTTTGGACAACGCAAAGTTGTTTCAAGTAATAAGTAACAAGTAATAAGTAATACTTTCTTGATCTTTTCTTACTCTTATCAAGTAATAAGTAATACATTCGTGCTGTACTTGCTTATACTTTCTTCTAAACTTATTAAACTTCTAAACTTATTAAACTAATAAAGCAACCTTGCTTTATTTTGTTGTACTAACTTTTAGCAGCCACGTCCCTTGCAGCTGGGACGGAGACAAGTCTCGGGCAATTAGTAAGGCTCGGCTTTGACATCGCTGTCTTTACACCTGCCTCCTATCAACGTCATCGTCTTTGACGACCCTC
>JBNMGC010000047.1:0-12093 GCA_050873845.1 Alloprevotella sp. | reverse complement strand
CGATACGCGAGCTCACTTCGTCTTTTGATGTAAAACCCCTTTTATTTGTTTACCGCAACAGATGCCGACGCGAGACGCGTCGCCCACAGAACTGGTTAGATGCTTTTTACAATCAATCAGTACATATATAAAATAAGGAGGATGTCCATTTGGACATCCTCCTTAGGCGTTTATTTGGGCTTTTGTTTACTTAGCCTTTTCAACGATGGCTTTGAAAGCCTGGGGATTGTTCACAGCGAGGTCAGCGAGCACCTTGCGGTTGATCTCGATACCAGCCTTGTGAAGTCCACCCATGAGCTGAGAGTAAGAAAGACCTTCGAGGCGTGCAGCAGCGTTGATACGCTGAATCCAGAGAGCGCGGAAGTTGCGCTTCTTGTTGCGACGATCGCGGAAGGCGTAGGTCAGACCCTTTTCCCAAGTGTTCTTGGCAACGGTCCAAACGTTCTTGCGGGCACCATAGTAACCGCGGGTGAGTTTGAGAATTCTCTTACGCTTAGCTCTTGAAGCTACGTGATTTACTGATCTTGGCATTTTGTTGTTACATTTTGGAGGTTAGCGCCGCCTGTGAGTATTTGTTGAGGCGAACTTTGAAAGCTAAACATCCGGTTAGACTTTAATGTGTGAGATTGAAAAGAGTTTCGTTTGCTCTGTTACAGTGCGATTCCGATAAAGATTAACGGAGGCAGAGGAGTTCACGAACCTGACGAGTGTTAGTACCGTCAACGATAGCTACGTGGTCGAGGTTACGCTTCTGCTTCTTAGTCTTCTTAGTCAGAATGTGACTGTGGTAAGCGTGACGTCTCTTAATCTTACCTGTTCCGGTGAGCGTGAAACGCTTCTTTGCACCAGAATTAGTCTTAACTTTTGGCATTTTCTTTTGTTGTTTAATTGTTAATATATAACTGCGGCTACGTGAGATACCGAACGTAGCGCGCAAGCTTTTCTATATAGGAATAGAAATCTTTAGAATTCCTCGCCTTCCACGAAAGGACCAGTGTATTCCTTCTTGGCTTTTACCTGAGGAGCTTTCTTAGCGGGCTTTGCGGGAGCGGCTTCTTCAGTCGTATTGGCTTCTGTTGCAGCCTCAGCGGTCTTCTTGGGGGCACCAGTCTTCTTAGGAGCAATGAAGAGAATCATGCGCTTACCTTCGAGCACAGGCATTTGTTCTACCTTACCATATTCTTCAAGATCGTTGGCAAAACGAAGCAAGAGTACTTCTCCTTGTTCCTTAAAGAGGATAGAACGACCACGGAAGAACACATAAGCCTTCACCTTGTCTCCTTCAGAGAGGAATTCCTTGGCGTGCTTGAGCTTGAAGTTGTAGTCGTGCTCATCGGTCTGAGGTCCGAATCGGATTTCCTTTACTTCAATCTTTACCTGCTTTGCCTTCAACTCCTTCTGACGTTTCTTCTGTTGATAGAGGAACTTAGAGTAGTTGATAAGTCGGCAAACGGGAGGCACGGCATTGGGTGATATTTCTACGAGGTCAACGCCTTTCTGCTGTGCAAGCTGAATGGCTTGGCGCGTAGGCATTACTTCAGATTCCACATCGTCACCCACGATACGTACTTCGCGGCAGCGGATCTGCTCGTTAATACGATGTTGTGGCTTATTGTTATTGCGGTCGCGGCGATTATTCTTCTGCGGTGCTGGCATTAAATGTGTTGTATTGAGTTTGTTTGTTCAAAAGTTCAAGAGCCTTTTAGCCTTGGCTTTAGGACTTGGCTTATTCTTTAAGCGCTCGAACGTTCAACTTTTATTTAATCGGCTGCAAATTTACGCCATCTTTTTTGAAAGGCAAAGAAAATCAGTGATTTTTTAGTCTTTTCTGGTTAAGAATTTGAAGTTTGACATAGAGAGGAATGTTACTTGAAGAGGGTGGAAGATAGCTATACGAGGATGTGTTGCTCATTGTAGGTTTATAAAAGGGGGCGTAACCTTGTTGATTCCTTCTATGTGGCTCTCGTACAAACACGAGCAAGGGATTTGCAACATGTGCTGCAAATCCCTTGTCATTATCGTGTATAGCTAAGTTGTGGCTTAGTATTCCTTAGTCATTTCGGCTACTTCATCGTTGATCTTCTTAGCGAAGTCGGCGATAGAGAGCGTACCTTGGTCGCCCTCGCCTTGCTTACGCACGGCTACTGTGCCATTAGCTGCTTCCTTCTCACCTACTACGAGGAGATAAGGCACGTGCTTCATCTCGTTGTCGCGAATCTTGCGGCCGATCTTCTCTGAGCGATCGTCTACGTAGGCACGTACGTCCTGAGCGTTGAGTTCTTCGCTGACTTTCTGAGCATAGTCATTAAACTTGTCAGAGATAGGCAATACGGCAACTTGGTCTGGAGTGAGCCAGAGGGGGAAGTGGCCTGCGGTGTGCTCGATGAGTACAGCAACAAAGCGTTCCATAGAGCCGAACGGTGCGCGGTGAATCATTACGGGACGGTGTTTCTGGTTGTCGGCACCTGTGTATTCGAGTTGGAAGCGTTCGGGCAGGTTGTAGTCTACCTGAATCGTACCCAATTGCCAACGGCGACCGAGGGCATCCTTCACCATGAAGTCGAGTTTAGGACCATAGAAGGCAGCTTCGCCATACTCAATGTGAGCGGGAAGTCCCTTCTCTTCGCAAGCTTCGATGATGGCCTGCTCGGCGCGTTCCCAGTTTTCTTCCGAACCGATGTACTTCTCACGATGTACTTTGTCGCGGAGTGAGATCTGAGCTTCGAACTTGTCGAACTTCAGCGCCTTGAAGATAATCATGATGATGTCCATCACGCGGAGGAACTCATCCTTTACTTGTTCGGGGGCACAGAAGATGTGTGCATCGTCTTGAGTAAAGCCACGTACACGCGTCAGTCCGTGGAGCTCACCGCTCTGTTCGTAGCGGTAAACGGTACCGAACTCTGCGCAGCGGAAAGGAAGTTCCTTATAAGAACGTGGACGCCATGCGAAGATAGCGCAGTGGTGAGGGCAGTTCATGGGCTTCAGCATGTACTCTTCGCCCTCTTCAGGAGTGTGAATAGGCTGGAATGAGTCCTTACCATACTTAGCGTAGTGGCCTGAAGTGACGTAGAGGTTCTTCGAGCCGATGTGAGGAGTCATTACCTGCTGATAGCCATAGCGCTTCTGGATCTTCTTCAAGAAATCTTCCAAGCGCAAGCGGAGCTGTGTACCCTTCGGAAGCCACATAGGCAGACCTTTACCCACGAGGTCGGAGAACATGAAGAGTTCCATCTCCTTACCAATCTTGCGATGGTCGCGGCGCTTTGCTTCTTCGAGCATCTGGAGGTATTCATCGAGGAGCTTCTTCTTGGGGAAACTGATGCCGTATACACGCGTCATCATGGGGCGCTTCTCGTCGCCACGCCAATAAGCAGAACTTACAGCGGTCACCTTAACGGCCTTGATAGGAGCGGTGCTCATCAAGTGCGGGCCACGGCAGAGATCTGTGTAGTTGCCTTGAGTGTAAGTAGTGATATGTCCGTCTTCGAGTTCTTCGATGAGCTCGTTCTTGTAAGTTTGCCCGCGTTCTGCGAAGAACTTCAGTGCGTCGGCCTTAGAGATGTCTTTGCGTACAAGAGCCTCTTTCTTCTGAGCAAGCTCCTGCATCTTCTTCTCAATCTTGGGGAAGTCGGTCTCGCTGATAGCTACACCTTCGGGAGGCATTACGTCATAGTAAAAACCATTCTCAATAGCCGGACCAATACCAAACTGTGTACCAGGCCAAAGTTCCTGCATAGCTTCAGCCATGAGGTGTGCGGATGTATGCCAGAAGGCATGCTGGCCTTCTTCGTCGTCCCATTTATAGAGATTGATAGTAGCGTCTTCGGTAATGGGGCGATTGAGTTCAACCGTTTCGCCATTTACACCGCATACCAGCACTTCTTGCGCTAAGCGCTGTGAGATGCTTTCTGCGATTTGGAGGCCCGTTACGCCGCTTTCATATTCGCGTACGGAACCATCCGGGAAAGTAATTTTGATCATAACAAACTGGTGTTATTATTTTAATTGCCGCAAAGTTAATGCAAACCGAGAGTACAGCCAAGAAAAAAGTGAAATTTTATCCAAGTTGGCCTTTGGAGCTTATAAGATAAGTTTGGAGTTTTGAGGTTATAAGGTTATAAAGTTACCTTAAGGCTTCTTGTAGCTTCAAATACCCAAACATTCTTTATAACCTCATAGCCTTAAAACACCAAACCTGTTACTGTACACGCAATGGGCGGAGCGTATTGCCAAATTCGGTGCGAAGTTTTTCGAAGAGTTCTTTTGTATCTTTGGCGAAGCCTTGGCCTTTCCATGTGCTTGTATTGGTAAGGAATACCCAACACTGGTTGTCAGGAAACTTCATAACCAAAGCACTTGTGCCCGAGAGTGTGCCTGTACGAATCCATGGACCATTCTTCGGTGTGAAGTTCCACCCCAGGGAAAACTTATGATTGGGCATTTCTTCGGTCATGGCCTGTACGCTCTTTTCTGATAAGATGTCGGGGTAGTGAGGATCGCCATCGATGGCGGAAATGAAATGGCAAAGTTCGGCTGCCGATGCACACCATGCACCAGCTCCGAGCAGATGCGGAATATTGTTTTCGCCATAGCATTTCACCACCATGCGTCCGCTATTGTTGAACTCTTCGATGGGTTCAGCCTCCTTGTGCATGTAATATTTTACCTCGCGTGGGTGACGGTCTTTGTAATAATTGCCTGCGATGTGAAAGTCGTAGCACCCTGCGGGGTGGAGCACATATTTCTGCATGAAAGCCTCATAGCTCATACCCGAACGCTTCTCGATGATGAGCGAGAGCAGCATATAGCCTATGTTGCAATACTTCTGTCCTTGTCCAGGCTGATAGCTCAAGTGGCGCTTCTTCAGCACAATGCGCAGCAACTCGGGATTCGTAGGCGGCGTACTTAGATGGTTCTGCATCATGATATAGCGTGTAGAGAACATGGGGTCGCCCGCATAGTTGGTGAAGCCCGCTTGATGGCGTAAGAGTTGCTCTACGGTGATGTCGAGATACTTCTTATCTTGGATCGCGTTAGTGTAAGCGGTATCATTGAGTATACCTTGGGGACCAAACACGTGGTCGGTGAGTCGCACCTTGCCCATCTCTTGAAGTTTCATGATACCCACTGCTGTAACAAGTTTTGATACGGAGGCAATGCGCATGATGTTGGAGGGCTCCATATGTTGTCCTTTCTCCTTTTCTGCCCATCCGTAGCCTTTGGCAAATACCAGGGTGTCATTGCGTGAAACTGCCAGCTGAGCACCATTCACCTCCCATCGTTTCAAGTATTTCTCGATAATCTCGTCCATCTTTTCCGTACCAGCATAAGACGACATGGCATTGGTAAGCGAATCGTTTAGGTGTGGTTGCACGGCTTCTGCTGCTTCTTTCTCTTGAATAGCTTGTCTGCCGTGCTTGAATGCCATGTATCCCACAGCGATGAGGGCTATCACGGCAACGATGGTCTTTATTTTCTTATAGTTGAGCTTGCGTTTCTTATTTCTTTGAACAGGCATGATTGTTTATAAAGTCAGTTTAGAGTTAAAGTAAGTTTTGAGTTTAAGGTAAGTTTGGAGTTTTGAGGTTATAAGGTAAGTTTGAAGTTCGGAGGTTATAAGGTTATAAAGTAAGTTTAGAGTTTTGAGGTAAGTTTTGAGATTATAAGGTTATAAAGTATGTTTGGATATTTGAAGCTACAAGAAGTCTTAAGGTAACCTTATAACCTCAAAACTCCAAACCTACCTTAACCTCCAACCTAATTACGCCTGCCATAAAGCACGATGCTCAGACAAGCACATGCGGCAAGCAGCATGGGGTAGAATAAGTAAGGGATGATATCGATAGGACTTATCAGTGCCAATCCGCTTGCCATGAGTAGTTGTGCTCCGTAGGGTAAGATGCCCTGCAAGATACATGAGAAAATGTCAAGTAGACTTGCAGCACGCTGACGACTCACCCCATAACGTTCACTAATATCCTTGGCTACAGATCCTACGGAAAGAATGGCTACCGTATTGTTGGCAGTGCAGCAGTTGGTCAGTGCCACAAGGATAGAAATGCACCATTCTGCTCCTCTGCGAGAGCTAACCCTTCGGGTAAGCCCACGCACAAGGTAGGTCACGCCTCCGCCCTTTCTCACCACTTCGAGCAGTCCACCCGCCATCATAGAGATGAGAATCAAGTCGCCCATGCCCGTAATGCCCCTCGCCATCGAATCTATCCATCCTCCCACGGAGTAAGCACCATCAGCTACGCCTACAATGCCCGTAAGCACCGTGCCAAGGCAAAGCACCAATAGCACATTCACACCGCATATGGCTAATATCAGTACCAGAGCATAGGGCAATACTTTCCATAGATGAAGCGCTTGCTGCTGTACAAGTCCCGACTGCCCATGCTCTAAGCCCATGACTACATATATAAGGAAGCAAATTAGCGCAGCGGGCAACACGATGCGGAAGTTTGTGCGAAACTTATCACGCATATTGCAACCTTGCGTACGAGTAGCAGCCACAGTCGTATCAGAAATAAACGATAGGTTGTCGCCAAAGAACGAACCACCCACTACGGCTGCTACCATGAGAGGAAGCAAAGTGCCCGTGCGCTGAGCCATCTCAGAAGCCACAGGTACAAGTGCCACAATCGTCCCCACCGAAGTACCAATACATATTGACACCACACAAGCGGCTAAGAATAGTCCGCCCAGTACTACCGAGGACGGCAAGCAGTAGAGTGTCAAGTCGACCGTAGCGCTTACAGCCCCCATAGCTTTGGCTGACGAGGCAAAAGCACCAGCCAATATGAAGATCCACACCATCAGCAACAGGTTGCTTCTCCCCGCGCCACGAGAGAATGTGCGTACACGCTCTTCTACGCGATAACCACGTAGCGTAAAGAGTGAAGCAATGCTTGTGATGAGAAACACCACTATCATCGGCACCTTAGAGAAATCCTTCATCAGAATGCCCATTCCTGCCATAAGTAATGCTAATAAGAGGAGGGGGAGCAGAGCCACCCATCCCCGTCGACGCGGGCGCAAGCGCCGATCTTCATGTTGAGATTCGTTCATTTCTTTTACAATTTGAATGCAAAGTTAGAAAATAATATGTACATTTGCAATGCACTAAGGCACTTGCCTCGGTGCGTATCCGTATATTCGTGTGCTTGTCCGCTTTGGGTGAGTGCATCAAACAATATCCTGTTATGCTTAAGCAAATCATTAATGGTCGCATCTTGACTCCCCAAGGTTGGCTTGAAGGCGGCTCTGTAATTATCGAAGGAAATAAGATTAAGTCTGTTTCCAACTGCGACCTCCACATCGAAGGCGCTCAGGTGATCGACGCTAAGGGCTGTGTAGTAGTGCCTGGCGGTATCGAAATGCACGTACACGGTGGTGGTGGACGCGACTTTATGGAAGGCACAGAAGAGGCATTCCGCGTAGCCATCAATGCTCACATGAAGCATGGTACTACATCAATCTTCCCCACACTCTCATCTTCTACCGTGCCCATGATTGAGGCCGCTTGCGAAACTTGCGACAAACTCATGGCTGAAGAAAACTCTCCCGTGCTCGGTCTGCACCTCGAGGGCCCATACTTCAATCCTGCACAAGCTGGTGCTCAGATTCCCGAATGGATTAAACCGCCCGTGGCTGAAGAGTACGAACCTTTGCTTGAGAAGTACAAGTGCTTGAAGCGTTGGGACGAAGCTCCCGAACTCCCCGGTTCTACAGAGTTTATCACCGCTTGCCGTAAGCATGGTGTGCTCCCCGCTATAGCTCACACACGTGCTAAGTATGAAGACGTGCTTGCTGGTCACGATGCAGGTATGACGCATGCCACTCACTTCTACAATGCCATGCCCGTGGTCTACAAGAATCGTGAATTCAAAGTGCCAGGCACCGTAGAGAGTATCTTCGCGCTGCAAGACATGACGGTCGAAATGATTGCCGATGGCATTCACGTGCCTCCCGTAATGCTCCGCATGATCTATCAGATCAAGGGCGTAGAAAAGACGGCTCTTATCACCGACTCACTTGCATGCGCTGCTACTGAGGGCGATGCCGCATTCGACCCTCGCGTAATCCTCGAAGATGGTGTGTGCAAGCTTGCCGACCGTTCAGCATTGGCTGGCTCTATCGCTACGATGGACCGCTTGATCCGCACCTGCGTACAGATGGCCAACATCCCCTTGGAAGACGCTTGCCGCATGGCTAGCGAGACTCCTGCCAAGATTATGGGCGTGTTCGATCGCAAGGGTTCACTCGAAGCTGGCAAAGATGCCGACCTCATGATGTTTGACGACGATTTGAAACTCACCTACGTAATGCAGATGGGTAACGAGGTGACCAACGAACTTTAATCATCGCTTACGACGGATTTCGAGCAGCGCTTCTTGTCGTTCTTTCCGTCTGCAGATGAATAGCAATTGCCGCACGGCTTTTTCTAAGGAAAAGGTCGTGCGGCATTTTGTGTGCAAACGATTGAGTAATAATGTATCTACGCGTTGGCGAAATTAGTAAACAAGTTGACAAGTTAACGGGTAAGTTTGCAAAGACCTTTAAGCTTTTTATCATTCAGACTTTAACATAATAAGTGGTGTATAGCATACTTACTTGTTAACCTGTCAACTTGTTAACCCGTTAACCAGAAATTCCGCCAATGGGTTGCATTTATTGCTGTCAGCAATACCTCAAAAGAGCATTGAATTCCTATTCACAATGGCCATAAATAGGCATTGCTGATGATTTTTTTTGAAAGGTAAGCCCCTTTCATCGTACAGATGCAGCCTATCTTATGCAAAATAGTCCAAGGGCTGATTCCTGGTGAGAAGAATCAGTCCCTATTTAGGATGCTTGCAAAGTTTTACTGGATAGTGGTTATTATCAAGGCTAAACGAAGGTTTTCTCGTCCCGTTCTGATAGTTCTTCCATCGTTCACCGGGCGGTGGCAGTATTGCTACCGGGCGGTGGTAGTGCTGCCGCCGGGCGGTGGCAATGCTGCCACCGAGCGGTGAACGATGGGAGGATGGTCATCTGTGAACGGCAGGATGCTTGTTTGCGGACGTCTAAAAGCTTATTTGCGAACGACTAGACATTCATGCAGCGATGATATCTTCGTTGTAGAAATTTTTTATCATCCATTTAGCGATGAGTCTCATGCACGCTCGGCATCGAGCCTCGCATGCCTGGCCGAAGCGAGACGCTTCGCCCCCACTGTCTTTGGGGCAAGAACTTTAGCGGATAGCACTAACTCTTGCTTCGCGCAAGTTAGGCTGCACCTCAGCAATCCCAAGCGAAAAACAAGTTTTTCTCTTGTTATTGCGTTCGGTTTGCACTAACTCTTGCTTCGCGCAAGTTAGGCTGCACCTCAGCAATCCCAAGCGAAAAACAAGTTTTTCTCTTGTTATTGCGTTCGGTTTGCACTAACTTTGCACCCCTATATGAACGAAGATAACTATTTGTACTCGCAATCAGTGCTCGACTTTATCACGGTGAGCACGGAATTTTGTAAATATTTGGAACAGAGCGAGGGTAAGGAATTGGACGATTTCTTACACGTGATGCGTGGCTTGCTTCCAATGATTTATCTGAAAGCTTCTATGCTTGGCGATGTGCCAGAACAACCTGGATGGGTAGAGAAGAAGTTGACAGAAGCTGATTATGACTACGTGCGCGGATGTGTGGCTCGCATTCTGGGCGAGAAAGATGACTTCCTCGATGTGTTTGTAGAGGACTTTAAATACTCCGAACATCCTGTGCTCTGCACAATCAGTGAGAACCTGGCTGATGTATACCAGCAACTCAGAGAGTTGGTTGAAGCATTCCGTGAGGGCTACGAAGAATCAATGCAGGTGGCTCTCTATGAGGCTATGGAGGAGTTTGACCTGCAGTGGGGACAAAAGCTACTGAATGCTCTGCGTGCTATTCACGATGTCTACCTCTCTGTAAAGGGTTGAGCGCTGCGAGAGCAATTTACGAACCTTTTCGATAAAGCAAAATGAGTAGAGTTGAGCTTGCTTGAACTCTATTATGGCGAGAAAAGGTGCATGAGTATGAACGTATTATTCTAAGACCCCGTCATGGTGCGCCAATTATTTATAAAAACCAGTAAATCATTCATATCGCCCCTTCCACGTTTCGCATTTACAGGGCGAATCTACGTAATAAAGAGTGAAAGCGAAGCCGTGAGGGCAGTAGAGGTGCTTCGCCAATCGCCTATCTTGGGCATCGATACCGAAACGCGTCCCTCCTTCCGCAAGGGAGAAAGTCACAAAGTGGCTCTTCTGCAAGTGGCTAATGAGGAATTGTGCTTCTTATTTCGCTTGAACGAAACGGGCTTCTTGCCTTGCCTTTCGCAGCTTATGGCAGACGAGGGTGTGCTCAAGGTGGGACTTTCCTTGAAAGACGATTTCTTAATGCTTCGTCGGCGAGATGCTTCGTTCGTTCCCGGCGGATACATTGACTTGCAAGATTATGCTAAGCAGATGGGCATACTCGATATGAGCCTTCAGAAACTCTATGCCAACGTGTTCCATATGCGTATATCCAAGTCGGCTCAGCTATCCAATTGGGAGGCCGATACGCTCACTGAGTCACAGAGGGTATATGCTGCAACCGATGCTTATACTTGCATACAGCTTTACAAAGAACTGAAAACGCTTAAGGAGTCGCGCAACTTCCAACTCATAGAATCAGAACCCGTACAATCCCCCAACCAACAATGAAATATTCTAACAAGAAAGCTTCGCACGAAATGAAGCATATCGAGGCTCCCCAAGTGGGCGGCATAACTACTATCTTCTTGCGTAGAGGCAAGAGCGAAAGCCTTAAGCGCTTCCATCCCTGGGTATTCTCGGGAGCTATTGCAGGAGCCAATGGCCCCTTGAACGAGGGTGACATCGTGCGCGTGGTGTCTTTCGAAGATGAACTCATGGGCTATGGCCACTATCAGATAGGTTCCATAGCCGTGCGTATGCTCACCTTCGACGAAGAACCTATCAACCACGATTTCTGGAAGCGTCGCCTGTTTGAAGCCTTCCGCTTGCGCAAGGCGCTCCAGCTCACTGGTCGCGAGGACAATGACATCTATCGCCTTGTTCACGGCGAGGGCGATCGTCTACCGGGCCTCGTAATTGATGTGTATGGACGTACGGCTGTGATGCAAGCTCACTCCGTGGGTATGCACGTGTGCCGTGAGGAAATAGCCGACGCATTGATTGCGGCTTCTGATGGTTTGATAGACAACGTATATTATAAGTCGGAAACGACGCTACCCTTCAAGGCCGATCTTCATCAAGAGAATGGCTTCTTGCGCGGACACGACGAGGGCAATGTGGCTACTGAAAACGGACTCAAATTTCACATCGATTGGCTTCGCGGACAGAAGACGGGCTTCTTTGTAGACCAGCGAGAGAATCGTTCCTTACTCGAACACTATGCCAAGGGACGTAATGTGCTCAATATGTTCTGCTATACGGGAGGCTTCAGTGTATATGCTATGCGTGGCGGAGCCAACCTTGTTCACTCTGTAGACTCTTCAGCCAAGGCCATTGATCTGACTCGTGCTAATGCAGAGATGAACTTCCCTGGTGACAAACGCCATGAAGCCTTTGCAGAAGATGCTTTCAAGTTTTTGGAACAGGCTGGTAGCAACTATGATCTCATAGTGCTCGACCCTCCAGCCTTTGCAAAGCACAAGGATGCGCTTCAGCGTGCATTGAAGGGTTATACGCGCCTCAATGCCATTGCTTTCCGTAAGATTAAGCCCGGTGGCATCATCTTCACGTTCAGCTGTTCGCAAGCTGTCAACAAAGATCAATTCCGTTTGGCAGTATTTACTGCAGCAGCGCAGAGTGGACGCCACGTGCGCATACTCCATCAGCTCCATCAGCCCGCCGATCACCCCATCAATATATATCATCCCGAGGGTGAATACTTGAAAGGATTGGTGCTTGAAGTGGAATGATAAAATAAAGACAAGGCAAAGTATTAAGTATAAAGTATTAAGTATTACGTTGACTTATACACATGAAGCCGACGCGAGGACGCGTCGCCCACAAACGTTGATAGTAAATTCAACTTCTTCTG
>JBNMGC010000046.1:0-12579 GCA_050873845.1 Alloprevotella sp. | reverse complement strand
CCTATGCCACTTCGGGGCATCGAGCCCCTCGTGTCATGCCGAAGCGAGACGCTTCGCCCCCACTTCCTATGAACTTACCTCTTGATTAGATTATGTAGCTTCAGCCAGTACTGGGGGCGATGCTTCATGCTTGCGGGCAGCGCCGACGCGGGACGCGTCGCCCACAGAACAGAGTGAAAGTGCACAGAACTGAGTGGAAGTGCACAGAACTGCTTGAAATTCAGTAGCGTATCCCTCGATACTTCTCTTTCAGCTCTTCCAGACTCATGCATGCACCTTTGCCTCCTTGATTGTGATGGATCATGCGGTGGCAGTTGGCACAGAGCGGAACGAGGTCGGTCTGAGCATTGACAGGGTGCTTGCCCTCCGTCTGTGAGAATGGATTGCGATGGTGCACCTCGATGTAATCGTCGTCGATATCGTAGGCCTCTCTGAAGTCGAAACCGCAACACTCGCAGACTATTCGTCCGCCATGTAGCGCCCTGTAATAGTCTATACAGGCTTGTCGGAGACGTCTGTTTCTCTTTCTCAGTTCTGCGGGTTGCGCTTCTCCAGCTTCACCCTCCAGGTAGATGGTACGTTCTACGATGGGGCTTGGTGCTGACTCAGGTTCTGCCGCTGTGGTAGTCGATGGATGGTCTGTCTCGGCTTCTGCTTCGCCTGGCACGGGGATAGGCACATCGCCGTCGGCATTGAGAGCTTTCACGAAAAGCCTGTACCATTTCAGCACCTCCGTATATCGTGGCTCCGCTCGCATGTCGAGATCCTTGAGGACAGGCTGCGCCTTGATCATTCTGCGGAAGGCCTCTATGTCGTCAGTCTCGGTGATGTCGTAGAGAGAGGTGAAGTGAGTGCCAAAGTAGTCGTTGAGCATAGTGGGCACGACGTGCTCAGCCGTCTCAAGTATAGAGTCGGCCTCTTCTGTATCGCCGTCGAAGCGCTCCGACAGATAGCTCCGGAATGCACGGCTTAGTTGCTCATGTGTGATAGGTCTGTTGTTTGCCACTTTATTGAGTCTCCCTAAGTTCTTCTAATAGATTTTCAAGTATATAGTCGTCACTCATCAATTGCAAGCCGTATTTAGGGTCTGAAAGTTGCTGATAGACTTTTGTCGTGTAAAATAAGTTGAGCGCTCTTTCGGCATCAATCTGTAGTGTCTCCGCTAACATCATGATTATACGACTTAGCTTGCGCCATAAAACAGAATCTCTCATTAGTGTCAATCCTCCATGTTTAATTGTTCCGAAGAGACTTTACAAGAGAGGTGTAGCCACTTCTATGTAAGAGCCATGATATAATGTAATCATTTTCCTTCCTCCCAGTTTAATAGAGTTTCTGCAATGTCGTCTGCCACCCATTCGAGGCTTTGCGTATGGAGGTCTTCATATCGTTTTATCAAGCGACGATGTATAAGGTCTTGATTTTGTAACCTGTCGTGCATTTCCTTTCCTGAGATACCCAACTTGCGAGCACCACTCTCTATAGCCATGACTGCGAAATGGATATGTCTATATGTATCATTGGTTGTATATGTCATTTTCGTTATTGTTTAGGTTTATCGTTAATACTTTATGCTGAGTTTATGCCGTTGGCATATGCTATAGGGGAACTATTCCTTTCTTTGATATAACTATATGCTTCATCGGCCCAACCATCCGCTATTTGCTCACAAACTTAGTCATTTTTTCTTTATGTGCGCTCCCATGTGCTTGTGTTTTGACTTTATTGCTGCAGAGGCTTTCAAAGTTCTTGCTCCCTTGGAAGCGTCTCCGTACTCCGCCCGAAGTACTGCAGTACTTCGGTGGAAGTACTCGAGTACTTCGGGCGGAGTACTGGAGTACTTTGAGCGGAGTACGGAAGCGATGACGTAGGCCCATACCAATGCTGATTGCTTGGCGTGATAAGTCTTAGATGACTTTAGCCATGCATCTCGAAGTGAAAACTTAGCTCTTCCTTACTCCATGGGTTTGATCATCTTCTCAATAAAGGATATTTCATCGTCGGTGAGATTGTACTTAGCATAGAGTTGGCGGTCAATGTTTGCAATGCTTTGACTCCAATCGATATCACTTTGAGGGGTGAAGTCTTGGAGGGGTATGTAAGCCCAAACAGATGGAGGATTATCCTGTGTCTTTTTTAAAATTCCAAGCAGACATCTTAAAAATTTCGTACTTAGATAAATAGAACAATTTATGGCTTCCTGTTCTGATTTAAATTTTCCAATGCTTATAAAAGTTGGAGTTGCAGAATCTCCAGGTTTTCCTATTTCTGTTTTACTTAGACTTTCCCCAAATTTACCGCTACCATTCGCTTTAGGAACAAATACCTTATAGCAAGATAAATTATTACTATCCATATATCTCGGAGTCATGTACTCTTTCTTTATATACTTCCATCTCCTTTTAGCTTTTTCTAAGCCTAAGATATGATAATATTCATGTGGATTAGAAACGACATCTTCAAAAACATAAGGAAGAGCCTCAAATGTGGACGATTTGAGCTCATACTCTTCATTTTGTCCAAGATGAGACACCGAAGGACGCTTTATTTGGATAAATTTTAATCTATCTGCTGGAGAATTGGAATATGTTTTTAAAAAGAAATCGTTGAATTTTAGATCAGAACGACCTCCAATGATAATGCTTGTAAGATTACTTGAACTATTAGAATCGAATTTTGATGCAATCGCACTTAAACGTTCATCGGGGATAAACTTAATGATAGGATTATATTCTTGCTTCTTATTCCTAATGACAATTGCAATACCTCCTTTTATATCATTATTGGGAAAACATTCGCATGAATTTTGAATGTATTTTGCGACTTTGACATGTTTATCATGTAGCATTTTTTCATTCCATTCGGGTGGTGTTAATCCTGCATTAAATAAGAATCTAGCAGGTGAAATTAAACTATAGAAATCTCCTAAGGCTTCTGCAGCTTCATAGAAATAATGATATATCGGTGTGTTGCGATTATTAGCGTCTGAGGAAATCTGATACGGTGGATTCCCCACCACAGCTTTAAATTTCATATGATTAATGTCTTCGTTATCTGATTTAGGAATAGAAGAATAAACTTGCCAGAAGTCTTTGCCGCGGACGATGTCGTCTTGGAAAAGTTCGGGCTTGGCACGGAGCACGTTGATCATGTCGCAGGCAAGAGAAGCGTGACCATCGTAGAGGTAAGTCTTGCCCTCGCGACGGACGTGCTCGTCGGTAGCCTTGAGTACACCAGAGGATACGAGGTCGGTAACGGGCACTTCGTGCTCATAGCAACGGACGTTCATGCGGACGTCTTTACGGAAGCCCGCCAGGGTGCGCTTCGTGATGCTCACCGCCATACGCGTGCGGCACGCCACAAAGATATTGTCCTGCAGTACGTCCTTCCATATCTCAAGATCGTCGTCGGCCTGACGATAGTATTGCTCAGCATCCGTGCTTCTGCCACGCTCTGCAGTGAGCTGCGCGCTGCGATACTGCGGCTCCTTGGCACCCTTGAAGAGTGAGTAGGCCATGTAGAGAGGGTAGAGACCCGTCTTGGAGTTGATCTCGAGGATGCGGGATTTGTAGTCGGAGAAGATGTCGTGAGTCACCTCACCACGACTGACGAAGCGGGCAGCATTGACCTGCTCGCCATAGCGGTTCTCCTCCGTATAGGGCGCATCAAACTCCTCGTTCCAGAAACACCAGCCACCAATGGTGTCGCTCAAGTGCATGTTGACCACGCGCCAGGGAGTAAGCACCGTCTCCTTGTCGGGGTTGTGGAAGTAGGAGAAGATGGTGGCAATCTTCGCTATGCGGTCTTCGGTGTTGAGGCGGTCGGCGTCCTTCACCATCTGGCGAATGCGCTTGGCTGCACCCGTGAAGATGCTGCGGTCGAAGCAGTCCTTGAGCTTGTTGAACGTCTGCTTGGTGAAACCCTTGGGCATAAACTCCTCCCACGAGGCTTGGTCGACGATGCGGTCGCTGGCAAAGTTGTCGATCGTGATCTCTTCGCCCTCCTCATCGTTGATCTCTGCACCATATACCAGAAGCGGTATGCGGATAGCTACCCCGCGAAGCACCGACATGCGGGCACGCTTCTCGCGGTTCTCCTCCTCCCGCTTCTTCTTGACCTCAGCGGTGGGGTCGTCCTCCTCGCGGTCTACCCATCGGCGCCAGAGCACGGGCTGTGTGAACGAACTCCACTCGCCATCCACCAGCTGACAGTGGCTGACGAAGAGATAGGGGTAAAGCTCCGAGGGAGCGCTGAGGGCTTCGTCCCATCCCTCGTCGGCTGTAGTAGGGCGGCCCTCGTCATCGAGATCGGCAGACAGGGCGGGGCGAGGGGGAAGCGCCTCGGAGGCAGAGAGGAAGTAGACGTACTTAGCCTGCTCGGCATCAGCATCGGCAAGGCCCTGATGGTTGACGTTAATCTTGTCGGGCTTCCATCCATTGGGCATAGAGCCCAACAGGTCGTGTACATCGCCGAGAGCAGCTTCCTGCTCGGGCGAGAGGTTCATCAGCTGCTCGGGATTGTAGAGCGAATTGTCGGCATAGCCGCTGCGCACGGCACGCTCTATGTAGACGTTGGCAAGCTTCTCGAATATCTGGTTGGCAGAGAAGTGACGGCCCATCTCGCCCTCGTCCATAGAGAGCACAGGGCAGAGCTTGATGAAGGCGGCGAGGTGCTCTTCCTCCTTCTGCTGCGTAAGTTTCATCTGCTTCCGACCCTTCTCGGTCTGAGCGTAGACCGCCATCTTGGCAGTCTCTGCCACAGCGGTGAGTGCGCGGTCGGGGGCAAAGTCGAACACGTAGCAATCCGTCTTCTGACGCCCCTTGAGCACGGCATGAGTCTGCACGCGGAAGATGGTCTGCATATAGTTGGCAGCAGGCGTATTCTCCGACCCCTTGAGGCAGAGCACGGCAGTCCATTCGGGAATGCTCACACCCGTGGTAAGTTTGCCACAAGAGAGCGTGATGGTATAGTCCTTCTTGGTGATGTTCTTCTTGACATTGCCACGGATATTGTCCAAGACGTCGGCCAGGGCGCTGCCATTCTTGTCTTCTATATTGCCATCGCCAGCGGCATTGATGATGTGGAACATGCCGTTTTCCTCGCCAAAGACGTTGTGCTCGCGCAGCAACTGCTCGAGCGCAGCCGCCTCTTTCACCCCCGGAAGGAGCCAAAAGGTGTGGCGGAAGTTTTGCTTAAATTCGTCTTTCGAAAAGGGATAGAGGCTGGAGGGCGAATCTTCTATAAGTTTGTTGAGAAAGCGACGGATAGCCTCCTCATGTACGAAGCGGTCTATCTTGACCTTCGACAGCTCTGCTTGATAGTCAGCGCGCTTTGCGGCATTGGGCTCGTCGGCTATCAGCTTCTGAAGCTGTCGGCGGTCTTGCTCCGTATATACGCGGAAGAACTCGTGAAAGCGAAACGTCTCATTGTTCTCGATCGCCTGGTCGCGCAGCATCTTGGGCAGCGTGAATGTGAGGATCTGCATGCGAGGCAGGTCGGCATAGGGATTGGGGTCGCCAAAGTGGTGTTCATCCCAAAGTTGCTTGGCACGCTGCTCCATGACGTAGTCCCAGGTGTAGATCTCGCTCTCTTCATACTTGTCGAGCAGGTTGAATGGCGTGCCCGAAAGCGAAAGGATGCGTGTGCGCTCTTTCTTGAGCTTGTTCATCACGCGCACTCCCGCAGCAGCGTCGATGCCCTCGTGAGCCTCATCTACCATGACGAAGTCCCAGTCATACTCCATAATGGCGCGCTTCAGCGGATCAGGATTGCGCTCCTTGCCACCGACATACTGCGAGAGACGCAAGTACTGCATGCTGACGAAGAATACGAGGATCCTCTTGCCCGCATCCACCTCGCGGGTGAGCGAGTAGAAGTCGCCCTGCGAGTCGCTATCGTCCATCATGCGGCGACCATAGGAAGGCTCTATCCCTCGAGCTCGATAGTCGGCAAGGGCTGTTTCGGTACGGAATATCTTCTCAAAGTCGTCGTGCCATCCTTTGTCTACTACGGGGCGGTGGGTGATGATGAGCGTGGAGCGGTAGCCACAGCGCTTAGCCACCTCAAGGCCCGAGAGCGTCTTGCCAAAGCGCATCTTGGCATTCCATAGATAGTGCTTCCCCTTCGTAGGGTCTTTAAAGTCCTTCTGGAAATAATCCACTGTGTCGCTTATAGCCTTCTCCTGCTCGGGGCGAAACTTGATGGCGCCATGGCCAGCTCCCTTGCCCTCCTTGATCTTTTGAATCGCAGCCTTTATCTCATCGAGCGTACAGGCAAACCATAGGTCGGCATCTTCCGTTTGGCCCGTAATAGGGTCTTTGTACTTGCCCAGCGCTGTGGAGGGGATGTCCATGGCGCGAAGTGTGCGATAGACGTCGTCGGCCTTGTAGCATTTAGAGTCTTGCTCGTAGGTGGTACATTCCACGTACTCCAGGTGGTAGGTCACTCCCTGCATATAGGGACGGGCTTCAAGCACCGTGCGAACCGCCTTGGCTAAGTCTTGACTGCTGTAGCTATCAGCCACGTCATTGTCTACAAAGACCTCGCCTATCTTGAGCAGTCCTTGGTGCTTCCTATCGTCCTGACTGAGGATGTAGAGTAGGCGCGATTGGGTTATGGTGTATTTCATTGTTGTCATGTAGTAAAAAAGTGTAAGTAAAGAGCGGTAAGGGCAAGTATCTCAGGGCTTATATGCAGCCTCAGCGAGTTCTGTGGGCGACGCGTCCCGCGTCGGCACTGCCTGCAGTCAAGAAGTCTACTCATAGGAAGTGGGGGCGAAGCGTCTCGCTTCGGCAAGGCTTGCGAAAGCTCAATGCTGAGCAAGGCTTAAGGGTAAGAGGAGTCTTCCTATGCCACTTCGGGGCATCGAGCCCCTCGTGTCATGCCGACGCGAGACGCGTCGCCCCCACTTCCTATGAACTTACCTCTTGATTAGTATGTAGCGTCGCCCACGGAACTGGTTGAGAAACGCATTGGCATCAGCCTGTGAGCAAATAGAAATGCTTCCCGACCAAAATCTGAAAGTATCATAAGAGTCAATCTTCCTCTTCAGTCTCTTCCGAATCTTGCTGCTTGCATTGGAATAATTCGTCGAACTCCATCTTCTGCCACGGCTGTGAGTGGGGATCTTCCCAAGGGCCCTCACTCTTCCAGTCTTTATCTCTTTTCTTATTCCAATCTCTGATGAGACATCTCTCGCCGACGTGGCCAGTCATCTTACCTTCCTTGCAGGCTGTGCATTCTTTCTTCTTAATAATAGCTCCAAAGAGCGTTTCTTCCTTTTCGTAAGCCTTTTCGCAAGAATTGGGCACAACCATCTTCAGTCCGTCCATCTGCCACAGATTCCACGAAATCCATCGGGCAGCATTGACGATCTTATTGCGTGTAGGAATACGGAGGTTGCCCTCGGAGTCTTGTAGGTAGTTGCCATCAGCATCCTTGGGGTTGAACTTATCCATGAAGTACTCTATATAGGTGTAGAGCAGGGCTTCGCGAGCGAGAAGCAGATTGTCGCCTTGCCATTCATAACCATAGGTATGCTTGAAGGCCTTCTCTGCCATAGTGTACCATTCCTGCTCGGTCTCTACGTGCTCATTGACAACTCGCATCTTGCGGTCGAGCAAACCTATGCGGTGGCTGATAGGGATGGGTTGCCCCGTGGTCGTATCGTAACGACTTACAAGGTAGGGAGCCTCACCGCAGGTGATTTCCAAGCAGTTGGAGGTAACGTACTTCTTCCACGTCTTCTGTTTGTCGTCCTCTGGAAACTGAATCTTCCCTTCCGTAGGAATCCAGGTGTGCGTGCCATCTTCGAGCGTGACTTCACGATTGAACACGTCGCGACGCCCAAACCATTCCTCATCAATGAGATTGTTTTGCGCATTACACACCCAAGAGGGGGTAAACACTTCCGCCTTGTCCTTGGTGCGGCCCAACTGTGCTTGTTTATCTTTCAGCACGCGGGGCATGACGACGTTGCGAAACTGCCCCGTGATATTCTCTGGCTTAATCTCGTCGTCATACCGAAAGCCCGCTTCTACGATATTCCCATGCTCATCGAGCACCGAATGCTCGTAGTCAGATGTTGCCCAGAAGATGTTGACCACCTTCTTAGGGTCTTGTGCATCTTTACGAGCCTTACAAGACATGGTGTGGTCCATAAGCAGTTTGTCAAGAACGATAGGGTCGTAGTCCAGGATATCTTGCTCAGAGATGTCCACATCGCGGATATGCTCAAAGATTCTATATGTAGTATTGTTGTCTGCCATTATGCTTTTCCGATCAGCGCTCCTTCCAAGAGCGTTTTAATGGTTTCTAAAGTGACAAAGGTAGCTATTATCGGCGAGAGACGAGCAGAAAAAGGCAATATTTTGCCCAAGCAAGCTGTTATTGCGCTATTATTGTGCTCTCAACTTTTTTATAAAACAAGTGTATGATTCGTCATTTTTATGTAAGTTTGTAGACGAAAGAGACTCTGCATCAATACCATTTAAACTATAAATTATGGCTACTGTTTTAAAAGAACATATTTACAATGAAGTGCTGAATGCTATTCAGCGAAAAGCTACATCCATAATGCCTAAGGACGCCAAGGTCATACTCTTTGGCTCAAGGGCACGCAAAGATGCCAAGCCAGATTCGGATTGGGATATTCTTGTTCTTTTAAATAAGGAAAAGATAGAAGAGCAAGATCACGACAAATTTACCTATCCCTTTTGGGAGTTAGGCTGGCAGCTTAACCAAATGATTCATCCAATTATATATTCGATTAATGATTGGGCAAGACGAAAGGGAAGCCCTTTTTATGAAAATGTAGAAGCAGAGGGGGTTGTGCTATGTTAGAAGGACAACAAAGGAAAGATATCATTTCTTATCGTATAGAGAAATCGCACAAAAGCTTCGAAGAAGCCAAAGCCATATCAAAGTTAGGCTATTGGAATCTGACGGGCAACCGCTTGTACTATTGTGTCTTTCACATGGCTTCAGCTTTATTGCTTGATAAAGGCTTGTCAGCCAAAACACATGCGGGCGTAATCCACTTGATTGGTGAAAAATTCATTGCTGCAGGTCTAATAGATAGAGCATACGGACGACTTTTCTCACGTTTGTATGAGCTACGCCAATCTGGAGATTATGATGATATGTATGATGCTACAGAGGAAGAAGTAGCTCCATACTTTGATAAAGTCAGCCAATTTATTGCCGATATGGAGATTTTGATAGCATTCAAATAGGGCTATTAACTCAAGTCAGGGGATTTAGTATAAGCGAGCTGAAAAGCCCTTGCTAAATAGGAAGCCAGAGTTATTTGATCTTCAGCGTCCGCAGATATTCCTTCTGCTCAGGCGTGATTCTGTAACTCTCAATGGCTTTCTGTATGGTCTTGTTGTGCGTCCAGGGTGCAAGGCGGCCTTGCTGGATATAGGGGATCGTTGCGTCCCATTGCTTGGCAAGGGCAGTGGCGAAGAACCAGGCTATCATCATTTTTACGTAATACTCTTCGCTCCTTACTGATGCTGGAATCTCAAGATATTCCTGTTTAAAGTCATTATCCAAGTAATGAGACATAAGCGTCTCTATACCATAGCGGCAAGTGTATAGGTGAGATGACTTGCTCCAAGTCTTGACCTTCGTCAATAACTCATCTTTATGCTTGGCAAATACCTTCGGCGACATGATGTCGCAAACGGCCCAGTTGTCTACGAATGGCAGAAAGTCATCTGTCAGACGAATACATTCTTCGAAGTCCTTATTCTCGGAGATAAGGATTCCGTGAAGTATGTTCTCATCGTAGTATTCGTGAGGAAGCTGCTTCAGAAAATCCTTGCACTCTCCCTCCTTTATAAATTCTTTTGCGAACTTGCGAAGCATGGGCACACGAATGCCTATGACACTCTTTATAGGTATTCCCGGTGTCAGCCGAGCTTGGAAAGCAGCATACTGCTTATCCTGCATGGCAAATAGTCTTTCTTGAAGTGATGTCATTTCCCTTCTATTCATTATTTATTTAAGTTCCGGATTTAGATTCCCGCATTCCAACTTCAGCTTGATCCATGCGAAATTACAAGAAAAACTAAATCAGAAACTTTAATCATTTATATAGCATTACGATGCTCCCTGCCGTTATGAGAGACGGCTCAGATGAAATGTGACAAAGATAGTTATAATCAATGAGAAACGAGCTGGAAATAGCTGCTTTTTGATTGCAGAGGCTTGAATAGGTGCTATTATGTTAGAAATAGATGCAAAACGCAATTAACATAGATAATTGTTTACATAGTTTTTCTTGACTATCCAAGAATGTTGTTACCTTTGTAGAACAAAAAATAGATAAAGGTCATGGCAAAGAAAGACAGATTAAACAAGCGCATGTGGCTACATAGCAAATGTCTGTTGTAAGATTACAAGTTTTACAGAAAAACCATTTCTAATACAAGACAAAATAATCTTGCTAAAATGTCAAAGGAAATCGATAATACAAAAATCATGGTTTTAGACCGTTGCTTTTGTGACTATAAAGACGATTAATCTCGTTTAGCATATAACAAAAAAGATATCTATATGACAGAAAACAATATACAGAGTCCCGTGCAGGACATCATGCACTATGAGAGCGATATTTGGGCTGTGGCCGATCTGCTGCTTGCCGCTGGCATCAAGCAGAGTGACTTCCCAGCTTACATGATGCCATTCTTTGCCCTCGTCATGGTGGAGGGCAGGATGATTAACACCGTTAAGCGGGTAGAAAGCGAATATGGTATTACAGTGGAAAGCGATGCCGAAGCTTTCAAGACTCTTTACGACGCTGAGGAGTGTGGCTACAACAAGTACATCGTGATGCAAGGCAAGACGCTGAGGGCTATCTGCAAGAACGACAGTACCTTTGAGCAGGACTTTGCCGAGTATCTCAAAGCTTTCGACGATGTGCTGAAGCAACTGTTGGGCATTGAGCGCGACAAGACAGATCAGAAGTTTCTCAACATGGACGGCATCGTGGCTGAACTGCGCAAGAAGGGCATCTTGCTCGAGGTCGCTTCCGCCTGGGCACAGATAGACCTTGCGCCTTACGACAACTCTGCCATCACCACGCTCGAAGAGCATATCAAGCGCCGTTGGGCAGACATCTCCGCCAGTACGGCTGGTGAGCAGTATACACCTGAGGACATCATCGAACTGATAGCCCGCATCGTGGCTTTGAAAGCCGACAAGCCTAAGGGTGAAATGCTGCATGTGTACGACCCCACGTGTGGTGGTGCCAACTTGCTCTTCGGGGTTTCCGACCGTTTGCAGAAGGATGGCTACAAATACATCAAGACCTACGGCAGCGAACTCAACGACGCACTTTTTGCCTTGGCTGCCATTGAGTCGCGTTTCCGCTCCATGTCCACCATCAAGTGTGGCAACACGCTCACCAAGGTGCCGTTTGCCGATATGAAAAACCAATTCGATGTGATTGTTGCCAATCCGCCATACGGCACCAAGTGGAAGGGTTATGAGAAGGAGGTGAAGGGTGACAAGTTGGGACAGTTTCCTGCCGGCTTGCCGTCAATCAGCGATGGTCAGCTTCTCTTCATGCAACATATATTGTGGCAGCTTGCCGACGATGGTATAGCCGTTGAGGTACACAATGGCTCTACGCTCTTTTCGGGCGACGCGGGCAGCGGCGAGAGCAACATACGCAAGTACATCTTCGACCACGACTGGGTGGAGGCCATCATACAGATGCCGCAGCAGGAGTTTTTCAATACGGGCATCTACACCTATCTGTGGATAATGAACAAGAACAAACCTCAGGAGCGTCGCGGCAAGGTGGCGCTTATTGATGGCAGCAGCCTGTGGCAACCGCTGAAGAAATCGAAGGGTGACAAGCGCCGCGAGATGGGCACCGAGCACCAGTGCAGGATAGTGGAGGCGTTGGCCCGCTTTGAGCCGTCGGATATCTGCAAGATTTACGACCGCGAACACTTTTATTATAACAAACAGTCGCTCATGCTCACAGAGGTGTCTGACGCGGGCCGTTATGTGGAGGAGACTATTTGCGAGAATCTTAAACCATTCGTCATCAAGCATCCTACGGCATTGACCGTTGGCGACACACGTTATGACGACTTGCAGGAGCTTACAGCCGATGAGCTGAAGGCGATAGCCAAGCGTGTGACCGAAGAACGGCTCAATCTCGCTCTTTCCGTTGAGACAGAGGATGACGGCACGTATGCTTTCTGTCCCGACCAATGCACCATTCTTCATACCCGTGCTGACGGTTCGGTGCGCGACCTTGGTTGTGGCATGTTCCATTTCAAAGCTTCTACAGGCAAGAAAAACTCGATACATAAAATCTCTATCGAGCCTTACACCACCAGCGACTACGAGATTATTCCTCACCACATGGATGAGGCTGCCAATAAGCGTGAAATTGACGCTTTTATGCAGAAGTATGTATTCAAGCCTTTTGCGCTCGGCGGTAATACGGTTGGGGTCGAAATCAACTTCAACAAGGAGTTTTATGTGCCTGAGAAAATGGAGAAGGCGGAGGATATTTTGAAGGAGATTGAGAAACTGAATGAGGAATTGAAGGAGGTG
>JBNMGC010000045.1:0-12605 GCA_050873845.1 Alloprevotella sp. | reverse complement strand
GCTCCAGTGGGCAAGATGTGAGTTTATAGGAAGTGGGGTAAGCAGATGATGCCGACGCGAGGACGCGTCGCCCCCCCCCAGTATTGGCTGAAGACTTGCTGATTGCAGGTGATGCCGACACGAGACGCGTCGCCCACGGAACTGGGTAAAAACTCCCGCATTCCGAAGATTCCAGAAGTACCAAAACGAAAAAACACCCGCACTCCGAAGAATGCAGGTGCTTGGTGAAAGATGCGCTTCAAGATGGGCTTGAACCAACGACCCCCTGATTAACAGTCAGGTGCTCTAACCAACTGAGCTATTGAAGCATTTGTGCAATTCAAGAAATCTTGATAGAAGTCTTTGCGCTTCAGGATGGGCTTGAACCAACGACCCCCTGATTAACAGTCAGGTGCTCTAACCAACTGAGCTACTGAAGCATTCTGTAAAGATGAAAACTTGCTATCTTTTTCCGAATTGCGGTGCAAAGGTAATGGTTATTTTTGAAATAAGCCCTATCTTTGCACAGAAAATTTCAAAAAAAATTACGATGAAGAAGATACTGGGTATTGGAAATGCCCTTGTTGATATGCTTGTACAAGTTGACAATGACTTGATACTCAGTGAATTAGACCTTCCTAAGGGCTCCATGCAGCTCATCGATACGGAGCGCTATATGCAGGTGAGTCAGCGCCTCCTTGCGCTCCATCCGCAGCGCACCACGGGCGGATCGGCTTGCAATACCATCCTTGCAGTGGCTCATTTGGGTGGACAGCCCGGACTGATCGGTAAGGTGGGACGCGACGATACAGCGCACTTCTTTGCCGACTATTTTCGAAAGCATGGCGTCAGCGTATGTCTGCTCGAAGACTTGGAGTTGCCCACGGGTGTAGCCTCCACCATCATCTCAGCCGATGGCCAACGCACCTTTGGCACCTATCTGGGTGCGGCTGCCAATCTGCAGCCCGAAGATGTCAAGGCGGAATGGTTCGATGGTTACGATTATTTCTATATAGAAGGCTACTTGGTGCAGAATCACGCACTTATCCGTCGTGCCGTAGAGTTGGCACACGAGGCTGGGCTCAAGGTGTGTATCGACCTGGCAAGCTACAACATCGTGCAGGAAGATCGCGAATTTTTCGGCGAACTCTTGCAACAGACCGATATCGTCTTTGCCAACGAGCAGGAGGCGCAAGCCTTCACGGGTTCCGACGATGCTGAGGCTAATGCCCGCGAGCTTGCTCAGCTGTGCGAGATAGCCGTGGTAAAGGTCGGCAAGAAGGGCGTGATTGTGCGTCGCGGTGAGGAAGAGGTCCATTGTCCAGCACGCGAAGTGCCCCACGTGGTCGACACCACGGCTGCGGGCGACTATTTTTCGGCAGGCTTCCTCTATGCCCTCTCTACTGACCACGATCTGATGGATTGTGCCCGTCTCGGTTCGCTCCTTGCGGGCCACATCATCGAAGTGGTGGGCACGGCGCTCTCGCCTCAGACGTGGGAGAAAATCAAGGAAACTTTTAAGCTTTGAGTCTTGAGGTCTTAGGCAGTAAAGTCATTTGGGCTCGGCTTCATAGCTCAACGAGTGACTTGCTAATCCTAAAAGCCTAAAACCTTAAAACTCAAAACCTCCAAACTCCACTATATGTATATTATGAAACGGTTCTACATTAGGCTGATGCTTGTGGTAATCATGGTGGTGCAGAGCGCCGCAGTGATGGTGCGTGCGCAGAGCGTGAATCACAACTTTGAGGTGTCGAAGAATCTCGACATCTTCAATGCGCTCTATCGCGACCTCGACCTCTACTATGTCGACACGCTCGATGCGCAAAAGAACATCGACAATGCTGCCAACTATATGCTCGAAATGCTCGATCCCTACACTGAGTACTTTGCCGAGCAAAACACCTCCGAACTGAAGCAACTCACCACGGGGCGCTATGCGGGCATAGGAGCGGTCACGAGTTTTCGTCCCGAACTCCAACGCAGCATCATCGTCAAGCCCATGGCGGGGCAGCCCGCTGCCCAAGCCGGACTCTTACCGGGCGATGTAATCCTCGCCATCGATGGCAAAAGCCTTGACCCTTGCACGTCGAAAGATGTAGATGAGCAGAGTCGCTACGCCACCGACGTGAGCAGTCGGCTTCGCGGTGAACCCGGCACCACGTTCGATCTCAAAGTGCGTCGTCCGAGCAATGGCAAGCTCTATACCTTCCGCATCACGCGCCGCAACATCGTGCAGCCCAGCGTGAAACTTGCCACCATCGTCAGCGATAGCGTGGGCTACATCCGCCTCTCGCAGTTTATCGAAGGCACAGCCAATGAGGTGCGTCGCGCCCTGGTCGACATCAAGCAGCGTGGAGCCCGTAGCCTCATACTCGATCTGCGCGACAACCCCGGCGGAGTGCTCGAAGAGGCGGTCAAGACGGTCAATCTCTTCGTGTCTCGCGGCAGAGAGGTCGTCACCACCCGTGGCAAGGTAAAGGAGCAAAACCATACTTACAAGACGCAGCTCGATGCTCAGGATACCGACCTGCCCATCGTGGTGCTCACCGATGGCGGATCGGCCTCGGCTTCCGAAATCACAAGCGGTGCGTTGCAGGACTACGACCGTGCTGTCATCATGGGCCGTCGCACCTATGGCAAGGGGCTGGTGCAGCAGAGCCGTGAACTTCCCTATAAATCAATACTCAAGCTCACCACAGCCAAGTACTACATCCCCTCGGGGCGCTGCGTACAGGCTTACAAGTTTAAGGACGGACTGCCCGTCCACCTGCCCGACTCCCTGAGTCGCGAATTCCGTACTGCCAACGGCCGCATCGTGCGCGATGGTGGCGGTATCACGCCCGACGTAGTGCTCAAGACCGACAGTCTGCCCCATCTCATGACTTATCTGCAGAATAGCAATCAGCTCTTCGACTACTGCGTAAGCTATCGCTCCAGTCATCCCACCATCGCTCCTGCCCGCGACTTCCGCCTCACCGACGAGGAATATACCGCCTTCTGCCAATACATGAAGGACCACAAGTTTGCTTACGACAGCTACACGCTCCGTGCGCTCGACAAGCTGCGTGAGTGGGCGCGTTTCGAGGGGTACGACAAGGCTTCGCTCTCCGAAATGGACGTGCTCGAAAAGAAACTCAAAAGCAGCGACGACCAACTCTTTGAGCGCTGGAAACCCGCCATACTCCACGTCGTAGAGGGTGCCATCGTAGAGAGCTATTATTATGATGCGGGACATCAAGAGTACGACCTGCGCGACGATACCGACGTGCGCCATGCCATAGAAATGCTGCACAATCCGAAGCAAATGCACAAAATCCTAAGCGGCGAACCCGACGCGTAAGCGCCCTTTTTCGTAACTTTGCCGCCGTAAATATATAATATAGGTGTCGAGGCAATATTTCTGCCCATCGCAGACCACGCTCGCCCGACCATCAAAACTGCAAGATTATCATGGCTCAAAAACCAAGTATACCCAAGGGCACGCGCGACTTCGGTGCCGTAGAAATGGCACGTCGCAACTACATCTTCAACACCATCCGCGAAGTCTACGCCCTCTATGGCTTCCGCCAGATCGAGACCCCCGCTATGGAGAACCTCTCCACCCTCATGGGAAAGTATGGCGAGGAAGGTGACAAACTCCTCTTCAAGATACTCAACTCCGGCAACTTCCGTGGTGAAGTCTCTGCCGAGGAATACAGCGAAAAGTCGTCAGCACAGCTTGCATCGCGATTCTGCGAGAAGGGACTCCGTTACGACCTCACCGTGCCCTTTGCCCGCTACGTGGTGCAACACCGCGATGAACTGCAGATGCCCTTCAAGCGCTATCAGATACAGCCCGTGTGGCGTGCCGACCGTCCGCAGAAGGGCCGTTATCGCGAATTCTATCAGTGCGACGCCGACGTCGTAGGTTCTGACTCTCTGCTCAACGAGGTAGAGCTTATGCAGATCGTCGACGAGGTGTTCTCGCGCTTCGGCATCCGCGTATGCATCAAGATCAACAACCGCAAGATCCTCAGCGGCATAGCCGAAATCATCGGTGCTGCCGACAAGATAGTAGACATTACCGTAGCCATCGATAAGCTCGACAAGATAGGCCTTGACAAGGTCAATGAAGAGCTCCTCGCCGTGGGCCTCTCTCCCGAAGCCGTAGAGAAGCTCCAACCCATCATCTCGCTCTCGGGCTCCAACGAAGAGAAGCTCGACGTGATGCGTCGAGCCCTTGCCGCTTCAGAAGTAGGTCTGAAGGGTATCGAGGAGGTAGCCTTCGTGCTCGAGGCGCTCAAGGCAAGCGAACTGCGCAACGAGATTGAGCTCGACCTCACCTTGGCGCGTGGCCTCAATTACTATACGGGATGCATCTTCGAGGTGAAGGCTCTCGACGTGCAGATCGGCTCCATCACTGGCGGTGGTCGTTACGACAACCTCACGGGCATCTTCGGCCTTCCCGGACTCAGCGGTGTGGGCATCTCATTCGGTGCCGACCGCATCTACGACGTGCTCACGCAGCTCGACCTTTATCCTGCCGAGACGCAATCGGGCGCGCGCATCCTCTTCATCAACTTTGGTCCTACGGAAGCCGCCCACTGCCTCCGCTTGGCAGCTGCTGTGCGCAAGGCAGGCATCTCGGCCGAGGTCTATCCCGACTCGGTGAAGATGAAGAAGCAGATGAGCTATGCCAACGCTCACAAAGTACCCTTCGTAGCCCTCGTCGGCGAGACCGAAATCAACGAAGGCAAGCTCTCTCTCAAAAATATGGAGACGGGCGAACAGCAGAGCGTAACCATCGAGGAGGCAATACAGATTATTAAGTAATAAGTAACAAGTAATAAGTAATACAGTCTGGCAGAGGCTATCTAGCATCCCTAGAAAAGACTAGAATTCCTAGAGAGACTAGAAATACTAGAATCCCTAGAATAACTAGAAATACTAGAATCCCTAGCCCCCTCCCCATAACCTTTAACCCCCTTCCAAAGCAGAATGAACGAAAAAGACATAGAGAATGCTGAAGGCGCAAGCCTGGGCTACTTCGAGGAAGTAAACAAGATGTACACTTGTCGCGAAGCCATCGAAGAAGCAAAGCGCTGCTTGCACTGCAAAGTGCCACAGTGCCGCAAAGGCTGCCCTATCGAAAACAACATTCCCGACTTCATACACGAACTCTCTAAAGGCAACATGGGCGAAGCCATGGCTGTACTCCACGAGAAAACCAACCTACCCGCTATCTGCGGCCGCGTATGCCCCCACGAGAAGCAATGTGAGGGACATTGCGTGCTTGGCAAGAAGGGCAACCCCGTACGCGTGGGCAAGCTCGAGAGCTTCATAGCCAGTTTCGACTACGAGATGCAGCTCACCCACGAGCGCATCCCTGAGAAGACGCGTGGCAAGGTGGCAGTGATCGGTAGCGGTCCTGCCGGACTCACCGTGGCGGGCGACTTGGCACGCCAGGGATTCCACGTGACCATCTTCGAGGGACAACCCGAACTGGGAGGCGTGCTCATGTACGGCATTCCCGAATACCGCCTGCCCAAGGCTGTGGTACGCGCTGAGATTCAGAAGATCGAATCGCTCGGCGTACGTTTCGTCAAGAATTGCTTGGTCGGTACTCCCGAGAGCGGCGTGACCGTCGATAGCCTCTTTGCCGATGGCTACGATGCCATCTTTATGGGCACAGGCACGGCGCTTCCGCAAAACCTCGACATACCTGGCGCACAACTGCGCCGCATCACGCAGTCGACCGACTTCCTCCACAACGTCAATGCCTACGTAGAGGGCGTACTTCCCTACGACATGGTGCCCCTGCGCAAGGGCGACCGCGTAGCCGTGATCGGTGGTGGCAACGTGGCCATGGATGCTGCTCGTACAGCTCGCCGCCTCGGAGGCGACGTGACCGTGATCTACCGCCGCACACAGGCCGAAATGCCCGCCATCCCCAGTGAATACGAGGATGCCGTGCGCGAGGGCGTAAAGTTCATGTGGCAGACCAACTCCATAGAGTTCCTTGGCAACGAGAAGGGACGCGTGCGTGCCATCCGCCTTGCCACCCCCGATGGCGAACAGACGCGTGAGTTCGACCGCGTATTCCTCGCCATAGGCTCACGTCCCGCCAGCCGTATCGTGGGCAGCACGAAGGGCATCGAGGTGGACGAGAAGGGCTACGTCGTAGTAGGTCAGCGCCCCATGGGCATGACTACCCGTCGCGGCGTGTTTGCCGGTGGCGACGTGGTACACCGTCCGCAGACCGTTGTGCTCGCCATGAAGGCTGCCAAAGAGGTGGCGCAGGGCATTGCCCAATACGTCGATGCCATCAAGCTGCTCGAAGACTGCGGTCTCCGTCCCGAAGCAGATCAGTAACGAAGCCCCCCTCTCTCGCAAGCCTCTCCTTAGTGGTAGCTCGTGAAAAATACCCCTTGCTCGCGTAAAAAATATCCCTCATTCGCATAAAAATTTCCCCTCGCTCGCAAAAAAAATACCCCTCATTCGCGTTTCAGCCGATACCGTGGGCGACGCGTCCTCGCGTCGGCGCTGCCACAATGCAAGAGGGGGGGATTTACCCGCGAGACTGAGATATCCTAATCACGCCGACGCGGGGACGCGTCGCCCCCAGTAGGCTCTGAAGGGTTTCACATATGCAGTAAGATGCAATACCCCCCCACACACAAATAGTAACAGCAAGAAAGTATTACTTATTACTTCTTACTTATAAATATACAATTATGCTTGAAATAAAGAACCTCCATGCCTCTGTAGAAGGCAAAGAAATATTGCGCGGAGTAAACCTCACCATCCGCGACGGCGAAGTGCACGTGCTCATGGGTCCCAACGGCTCGGGCAAGAGCACACTGAGCAATGTGCTTGTGGGCAACCCTAAGTACGAAGTGACCGAAGGAAGCATCACATTCAATGGCAAAGACCTGCTCGCCCTCTCGCCCGAAGATCGTGCCCACGAAGGCATCTTCATGTCGTTCCAAGCCCCTACGGAGATTCCCGGAGTGTCGATGACCAACTTCATGCGTGCCGCGCTCAATGCCAAACGCAAGTATTTCGGACAGGAGCCCATCGCCGCAAGCGAATTCCTCAAGCTCCTCAAGGAGAAACGCAAACTCGTGGGACTCGATGCCCACTTTATGAGCCGCGGCGTGAACGAGGGCTTCTCGGGTGGTGAGCGCAAACGCAACGAAATCTTCCAGATGGCTGTGCTCGAACCCCTCTTCTCCATCCTCGACGAGACCGACTCCGGCCTCGACGTCGATGCTCTGCGCATCGTGGCAGAGGGCTTCAACATGCTCCGCACACCCAAGACCAGCGCCATGGTCATCACCCACTATCAGCGCATGCTCGACTACCTGAAGCCCGACTTCGTACACGTGCTCGTCAAAGGACGCGTGGTCAAGGAAGGCACTGCCGAACTGGGCTACGAGATAGAAGATAAAGGTTTCGACTGGATTGTCAACGAAGTGGAAGAATAATCCCCCTCAAAAAAAACGTTTTCAATCATGAACAGCCATCAACAATATATTGACCTCTATCGCGACCACCGCGACATGGTGTGCGACGGTAGCCTCGCCGTGATGAATCAAGCACGCGAGACGGCTGCCGAGCTCCTTGCCGAGCAAGGACTGCCCACCACGCGCGTCGAACGCTATAAATATACGGATGCTGAGGCAGCCTTCGCGCCCGACTTTGGCATCAACCTCATGCGCCGAGAGCCATCGGTCGATGCCTATGCTGCCTATAAGTGCAACGTGCCCAATCTGAGCACCTCGCTCTTCTTCGTGGTCAACGACATGGTATGTCCCGCACCGCAGAGTTCACGCGTGCTTCTGCCCGAGGGTGTCATCGTAGACAGCTTCAGCCGTGTGGCTGCTGCCCATTCCGACATTCTCGAGAAGTATTACAACCGCGCCTCACAGACCGATCGCGACTTCCGCGGAGGCCACGACGGAGTGACACTGCTCAACACCATGCTTGCGCAAGACGGACTCTTGGTCTACATCCCTAAGCATACACAGCTCAAGGCCCCCATCCAGATAGTCAACGTCGCTGCAGCAAAGCGTCCCACCATGAGTCTGCGCCGACTCATAATCGTGGCTGAAGAGGGCGCTTCGGGCTCCGTACTCCTGTGCGACCATGCCGAAGGCACCGTGCAGTGCTTGACCACACAGGTGATCGAAGCCTACGTAGGGGCGGATGCACAGCTCAACCTCTACAGCATAGAGGAGACCAATGCACAGACCACACGATTCTCTACGCTCTATGCCGAGCAGCAGCGAGGTAGCCGTCTGAGCTACGACGGCGTGACGCTCACCTGCGGCCACTCGCGCAATCGCCTCGATATCCGCCTTCTGGGCGAAGGGGCAAAGACGGAACTCTACGGAGCTGTGGTGGCAGACAAGGAGCAGCGTGTCGACAACAACATCATCGTAGAGCACCTCTCACCCCGTTGCGAGAGCGATATGCTTTATAAATATGTGCTCAATGATCAGAGCGTAGGCGCATTTGCCGGAAAGGTCTACGTAGCGCCTGGCGCACAGCAGACGGCCTCCGAGCAGACCAATGCCAACCTCTGCGTGTCGCCCTCAGCACGAGCCCTCTCACAGCCTATGCTCGAAATCTATGCCGACGATGTGAAGTGCAACCACGGTTCGTCTATCGGTAAGCTCGACGAGACAGCCCTCTTCTACATGCGTCAACGTGGCATTCCCGAGGCTGAGGCTCGACTCCTGCTTCAGCATGCGTTTATCAACGACGTGTTGCGCCACGTAGAAATACCTCTCCTCCACGACCGCCTATCTCAACTTGTAGAACTCCGCTTCCGCGGCGAGCTCGGCAGGTGTCAAGGCTGCGTGGGGTGCAAGAAGTAAGTATTAGGCGTTAGCGCCTAAAACTAGTTTATGGCGCTAGCGCGCCGAGTTTTGAAGTTTAGAAGTTAAGAGAAATGCGACAGAGTCGAAAGGCGACCTCTAAACTCATAAACTCATAAACTCATAAACTCTCAATCCCATGTACTCCCTATCATCCGTCCGCGAGGACTTCCCCATACTCGGCCGCGAGGTGTACAAGCGTCCGCTCGTCTACCTCGACAATGCTGCCACCACGCAGAAACCGCGCGAGGTGGTAGAGGCCATCACCAACGAATACTACTCCGTCAATGCCAACGTACATCGCGGCGTACACTACCTCTCGCAGCAAGCCACCGACCTTCACGAGGCCGCTCGCGAAACGGTGCGCAAGTTTATCAATGCTCGAAGCACAGCCGAAGTAATCTTCACCCGTGGCACCACAGAGAGCCTCAACCTCGTGGCAGCCTCGTACGGCCAAGCCTTCCTCCATGAGGGCGACGAAGTGATACTCACCGTCATGGAGCACCATAGCGACATCGTACCCTGGCAGCTCCTGCGCGACCGCACAGGCATTGTCATCAAGGTCGTCCCCATGAACGATGAGGGCTGCCTCGATCTCGAAGCCTACGAAAGACTTTTCACACCCCGCACCCGACTGGCATGCGTGGCACACGTGAGCAACGTGCTCGGCACCATCAACCCCGTGAAGCAGATGGCGCAGATAGCCCATGCTCACGGAGCACACATCCTCGTGGATGGTGCGCAGAGCGTGCCCCACTTCAAGGTCGACGTGCAAGACCTTGACTGCGACTTCCTCGTATTCAGCGGACACAAGGTCTATGGCCCTACGGGCATAGGAGTGCTCTATGGTCGCGAGTCCTTGCTCGAGCAGATGCCCCCCTATCAAGGCGGTGGCGAGATGATAGCACGCGTAAGCTTCGAGCATACCACGTATGAGCGCCTCCCATTCAAGTTTGAAGCCGGCACCCCCGACTACGTAGGCTCTCACGCCCTGGCCGTAGCCCTCGACTACGTGACCCGCCTCGGCATGGACCAAATCCACGCCCATGAGCGCGACCTCACGCGCTATGCCATGGAGCAGATGCAGCTCATGCCCGAGATGCACATCTTCGGCACGGCAGCGGAGAAGGACGCCGTGGTATCGTTCAACGTAGGCAACATCCATCCCCTCGACCTCGGCACCCTGCTCGACCGTCTCGGCATAGCCATCCGCACCGGTCACCACTGTGCACAGCCGCTCATGCAGCGCTGCGGCGTGGAAGGCATGGCTCGCGCCTCATTCGCCCTCTACAACACGCGTGAGGAAATCGATGCCCTCGTCGCCGGAATCGACCGAGTGAGAAAGATGTTTTAAGAGGATTATCTCCCCCTAGAATTCCCTAGGACGCCTAGAATTCCTAGGCCACCTATCCCCCTAGAACTTCTCCCCCCAAAAAATCACCCCATGTTATCATCTCTATATAATAAGGAAGGCTTGCTTGAAGCCGGCTGCGACGAAGCAGGCAGAGGCTGCTTAGCAGGCAGCGTATATGCCGCTGCCGTGATATTCCCGCCCGACTATCACAACCCCGACCTCAACGACTCCAAGAAGCTCACCGCAAAGCGCCGCTATGCCTTGCGCGAGATCATAGAGCGCGAAGCCCTGGCATGGGCAGTGGGAGTGGTCACCCCTCAGGAAATCGACGAGATAAATATCCTCAACGCCTCCATCCTCGCCATGCACCGCGCCCTCGATCAGCTCAAGGTGCGACCTGCCTATGTCATCGTGGATGGCAACCGCTTCAAGCCCTATCGCGACCTGCCCCATCAGACCATCGTGAAGGGCGATGGCAAATACCTCTCCATCGCTGCCGCCTCCATCTTGGCAAAGACCTATCGCGACGACTACATGCACGCCCTCCACAAGGAGTACCCATATTATGGTTGGGATCACAACGCAGGCTACCCCACACTGGAACACCGCCGCGGCATCCTCGAGCATGGCCTCACGCCCTACCATCGCCTCTCCTTCAGCGGACTGGGCGAACAGCAGCTCCCCTTCGCCGAATGAAGCAGTCCCCTCCTCCCTCCAAGAATATATAGGATTCCCTAGAATCCCCTAGTCCCCCTAGAATATCCTAGAACATCAAGTCCCCCTAGAATATCCTAAGCCCTAGAGCCCCCCTATAACATCTCAATGCCCTCAGCTAAGCGCTCGAGGGCATTGAACGTGTAAAAAAAGCCTTTTTATTTTGTATTTCTCTCGCCTTGCACTACTTTTGCACCATCAAACAATAACTTATGCAGAAGAACTTAGTAATTGTAGAGTCTCCAGCCAAAGCAAAGACTATCGAAAAGTTCCTGGGCACCGACTATAAAGTGATGTCCAGCTACGGACATATTCGTGACCTCAAAAAGAAGAACTTTGGCGTAGACCTCCAAACGTTCGAACCTCAATATGAGATACCGGCCGACAAGAAACACGTGGTGAGTGACCTCCGCGCACAGGCCAAAAAGTCGGAGGCCGTATGGCTCGCATCCGATGAGGACCGCGAGGGAGAAGCCATCTCATGGCACTTGGCAGAGGTGCTCGGGCTTGACCCCAAAGAGACCCGCCGCATCGTGTTCCATGAAATCACTAAGCCGGCTATCCTCGCGGCCATACAGCATCCACGCCACATCGACCTCAACCTGGTAGACGCGCAGCAAGCACGTCGCGTGCTCGACCGCTTGGTGGGCTTTAAAATATCGCCCGTGCTCTGGCGCAAAGTGCGTCCGAGCCTCTCGGCAGGTCGCGTACAGAGCGTGGCAGTAAGACTCATCGTGGAGCGCGAACGAGAGATTCAGCAGTTTAAGCCCGAGGCAGCCTACCGCGTGACGGCACTCTTCAACGTGCCCGCAAAGGATGGCGCACCCGCCGCCGTGCTCAAAGCCGAACTCAATCAGCGATTCAGCACAAAGGCTGAGGCTGAGGCCTTCCTCAAGGAATGCCAGGGCGCTACCTTCAGCATAAGCGACATCGTGACACGTCCCGCACGCCGCACACCAGCACCCCCATTCACCACCTCTACGCTGCAGCAGGAAGCCGCCCGCAAACTGGGCTTCCCCGTGGCGCTGACCATGCGTGTGGCGCAGGGCTTGTACGAGTCGGGATTGATCACCTACATGCGTACCGACTCGATGAACCTGTCGGACCTCTGCCTCAATAGTTGCGGACCGCTTATCACCGAAACCATGGGCGAGCAATACCACCAACGCCGCACCTATCATACCCACTCCAAGGGTGCACAAGAGGCTCACGAAGCCATCCGCCCCACTGACATGACGCGCCAAAGCATCACGGGCGATGCACGTGCCAAGCGCCTCTATGAACTGATATGGAAGCGTACCATCGCTTGCCAAATGGCCGACGCTCAGCTCGAACGCACCACAGTGAGCATCGAGGTGATACCTGCAAGTGCAACCAACGGTTCAACTAACGGCTCAACCAGCGGATCTACCAACGGAAGCCCAAAAACATTTCAGGCCACGGGCGAGGTAGTGCGCTTCGATGGCTTCTTGCGTGTATATCGTGAGAGTCAGGGCGATGATGATAGTGCGCAGGACGATAGCCGACTCCTGCCCCCCATGCAGCAGGGGCAACAGCTTGAGCGCCGCGAAGTGGTGGCACAGCAGCGTTTCACGCAGCAGCCCGCCCGCTATACGGAAGCGTCGCTCGTGCACAAACTTGAGGAATTGGGTATTGGCCGTCCGTCGACCTATGCTCCGACCATCTCTACCATT
>JBNMGC010000044.1:0-13405 GCA_050873845.1 Alloprevotella sp. | reverse complement strand
TTACTTCACGCTCACCTTGAAGCTCTTGCCACTTGTGCGGACGATGTATACGCCCTTGCCTACGTGGATAGTGCCCTGACCTTCTGCTACCTTGCGTCCGCTGAGGTCGTAGATGGTAGAGGGAGAGTTGGTGTTGATCTGTCCGTTGCCGGTGGTGATGGCGTCGCTTGCAGAAGCGATGTTGTAGATGGCAGTGGTCTTACCCGGGATGGTCACTTCTACGGCGATTGGAGCTGTGGCTTCGTTCACCTTGAGGATGTATTTACCCGGCTGAGCGTTGTACGTGAGTGAGCAGCTTACGTCGTAGGTCTGCGTAGTCTCGTTGTACGTATAGTTGTTGGTGGAGTAAGCCACAGCATAGCCCGTAGTCATACCCTTTTCGTCAGTAGCATAGAGTTCGCCGCTGAAGTAGTAGTTGACGTCGTCGGTCGACACGATCTTGAGTTCGCCTTCTTCAGGCACTTCGATGCTGTACCACATCGGTACTAAGCGCGAAGCCACGTCGATGGTGTTGGCACCAGCGGTGAGAGCCTTAGGAGTAGCCTCAGATTCGCCCGGCTGTGGATCGACGATGCGGAAGGTCACGCTCTTGTTTGTACCGTCATCGTTCTTCTGAGCGTCGTGGAGCACTACGTGAACGTATACTTCGTCGCCATCGTTTACCATGATGCTACCGCCGAATGTGGTAGAAGAAGAGCTACCGCCTTCGCCCGTCGTAGTAGCGCGGAAGTATTGGTCAGAACCGTGTATGCCGTTGCGTACGATGAGTTGGTTGGGGTTGCCGTCGAGGTCGTTCATATCCGACTCTACGTAGAGGCGGCCAGCCTTTTCAGCCTTGTAGAGGTACCAGTTGTCGGTAGCGGCTACGGGGAGTTCTACGCTGTTTGAGGTAACGTCGATAGGATTGTCGATGCTTTCGCCCTTTTGGAAGTCTTCGATGCTCAGGGTGAAGGTGTTGTCTTCGCTGATGCCAGCAAACTTGATGAGGTAGCGGCTGCCTGCAGTAACCTTCATCTTAGTGGTGCCGTCGCCCAATACGGTAGCATCGTTGTAAGCATATTCGCCCTCGTTGGTGGGGAATGTTACGGTGAAGTTGGGTTCTGTCACGATGGTGAGCCATCCGCTCTTTTCGGGAGTGAAGTAGTAGTACTGCTTGTCGCTCTCCTTGAGGCTGTTCTCGCCGAGCTTAGCCTCGATCGGGTCGGAGATGAGATCGCCCTTAGCAATCTTGTCGAAGCTTACGGTGAAGGGGATGCTGTTAGTACCCTCATCGAGCTTCCAAGAGAGGATGAACGAGCTGCTCGGACCTACTTGGTAAGAGAGGCTGCGCTTGCCCGAAGCGATAGAGTAGCTACTGCTATAGCTGTAGAAGAGCGCCATCATCGTGCCGCCATCAGCATTGATGTAGTGATCCTCGGGCACGGTGATGTTGAGCATATAGTTGCCATCGGCGGGCGAGGTCAGGCTGTAGTAGTAAGTACCGTTGTCGGCGGGAGTGGTGTAAGAGCCTGCACCGTCGAGTGCGATAGGATTGTCGAAGGTATCGCCGGGCTTAGCTTCTTCAATCTTGAGGTTGAAGGTCTCGTCGGCATCGGTAGCTTCGGTCTTTTCTACGCATATATAATAGGTAGAGTAAGCATCGGTCTCAAAGCGGAGAGCGAGTTTGCCCGTTACGCTGGTCATAGAGTAGCCGCTGTTGGCGTTGTACAGACCATTGTATACGTTGACTGTGCCTGAGGGGAGTGATGCTTCTGAAGTGATATCAGCAAAACCCTTCTTACCGGGCTTGAATTCGTACCAGAACTTACCTGCGCGTTTGGGCAATGTCACATCGCCCTCTGTGGCATGGAAGGGGAGGTCGAGGCTTTCGCCCTCTACCATCACGATCTCTTCGGCAGTGGCAAAGGCAGGCTGGCTAAAGTTTGCCTTGATGAGGTAGGTCTTGCCCTTCTCTACGGGAGTCTTGATAATGTAAGTATTGTTCGAACCGCTGGTGTAGTTGAGCTGAGTCTCAGTAGCACCCTCTACGCCCCATTCAGAGATGGTGGCTTGGCTGGGTGAACCCGACTCAAAGGTCATCTGCAGCACGTCGCTTTCAGCGGCAGTATACTTCATATAGGTAGGCTTCGTGGTGTAAGTGGCCTTGTCCATACCGCTGGGGATGAAGAACTTCTTGCCAGCCTTTACCACGATAGGCTTTTCGGTCGAAACGCCGCTTTCTACGTCGGCTTCTTCTACGCTTGCCGTAAACTTAATCTCGGTGCCACCATATACGGCTGCGCCTACGTAGACCGTCTGACCCGCCTTGACGGGGAATATCTGCGTGAGGTAGCTGTTCTGGTTGATACCATCGATCGAAGTCTGATAAGTACCGTCGGTGGTCACCTGGAAGTTGAGGCTTGTCGAAGCCTTAGTGAGCTTCAGCAGTACGCCGTGGTCGGCAGGTGCTGTGTACGAGAAGTACGTAGCGTTTTGTGTGGCTTCGGTCAGCGTATAGCTGTTGTCGCCTTCTGTCATGGGAATGGCTGTCTCGATGGTCGACTGAGCGAAACCAAACAGGCTGCAAAAGCCCATGATGCCAATGAGTAAAGTCTTTTTCATAAGCATATTGTTTTTGAGATGTAAGTTTCTGTAGCAATTTGACACTGCAAAGATACGGCTTCTACGCGCGCATGTGCAAATATTATAGGGGATATAAAGGGGATGTATCTCTTTGGCGAGGAAAGGGCGGATAATGTTTTAATACGCTGAAAATCATACATTAATAAAAGTTTTCACTGATTATTCACAAGGGGATATATCTGCTTTTTTGTAAAGAAAAGGCTTACAATGTATGGCTGATGTCAAAATGTAGGCAAAGTGCGTATAGGCTACCAAAGTGTAAATATTGGTGCAAATATTCTTTACATTCGCAAAATATGCATACATTTGCTCCGAAAAGCAAGATTTTAGGCAGCAGAACGCATAAAAAGCTCCTTTTCATCGAAGATTCCTCCCTCAGCTCCCCTCAAAAAAACATCATCGCATGCACATCATCCCGATACTTCACAAAACGCTCCGACGCTGCGCCCTAATGGGCTTACTTGTGGCAAACTTAGCTTCTTGCCCCACGGCGAGAGCCGAGGTAAGCCCCGAGGCACGCCAATTGGTGCGCCAAGCGGCTGAGGCTGCTGTGCAGCGCGACTATCGGCGGTCGTCCGACCTCCTCTATCGTGCCCGTAGGCAGGCAGAGAAAGCTACCGACTATGAGCAACTCTTCTGGGTATATACCAATCTGGGTATCAACCAGGCAGAATTGCTCAACTATGCCGATGCATTGCTCTATTTCACCCAAGCCAGTCAGATAGCGCGCGAGCATCTCGACAATCGTCGCGTATTGAGCATCCGCAACAACATAGCAGGCCTCTATATGCTTAATGGTGAGAAGAAGAAAGCCCTCGCGGAGTATCGCCACGTCTATCGCGGAGCGCGCCAAGTGCACGATAACGTGCTCACGGGGGGGACTGCGCTCAATATGGCATTGTTGCTGCTCGACTTCCATCGTTATGTAGAGATGGTGCCCTATATGGAGGAGGCAGAGCGACTGCTTGGTCGCGATGTGGCCAATAAGGTGGCGCTCGTGAGCCTTCGTGCCAACTATCTGATAGAGACCCATCATGCCGAGGCTGCTCATGCCCTGGTGCAGCGGGTGCGCTCGCGAGGGAAGCAGTGGGCGCAGGATGCTGAGCTGCTCTATGTGCTCTCGCGTGCTTCGCAGGCTACCGACAGCCTGTCAGAAGCCATCGCCTATGCCTCGGAGGCTCTTCAAGGCAGAGGGGTAGATCTGACGATGAAAAGGGCGATTTTTGAACTTCTATCGCAACTCTACACCTCCCAACGCGACTTTCCTTCGGCACTCCGCTGCAAGGACTCTGTGACCGCTGTGGCCGACCGCCTCTCTGCCATCACGGGACAGAAGATCTACGAAGCCCGCCAAATTCAGTTCGACAACTGGCAGAAACAGCAGGAAATCGACAATTATCAGACGCGCCACCGCCTCGAATTAGCGCTTCTCGTAGTAGGCTTCTTGGCGGTGATCGTGCTCATTTGGGCGCTCCTCTCGCAGAAGAAGGCGGCTCGGCAGCAACGATTGCTTGCCTCGATGGAACTTGAGCGCGAGCAGGAGCGTCGCGAGCAGCTACAACGCCGCGTAGCCGAGGAAAAATCGGCGATGGAAGCAGAGCAAGCTGAGAGTCAGCGCACGATAGAACAGCGTGGAAGGGAACTGATGTCGAAAGCCCTGCAAGCTGCTAATCGCAACGATGCCTTGCGCGATGTGATCCACGCTTTGGAACAGACTGCCGAGGTGAGCACATCGCACAATCCAGCCCTTCGCCGTTCGATCGCAGCGCTGCATCATCAGCTCGATTCCTCGGTGGAATGGCGCGATTTTACCACTTACTTCGAGCAAAGCAACGCCCACTTCGTCGGTGAACTCAAGCGTCGTCACCCCTCGCTCACAGCCAACGAGGTGCGCTATCTTTCGCTTGTCTACATCAACCTCTCTGCCAAGGAAATAGCCCTTTTGCTCAATATTACTCCCGAATATTGCAAGAAAAAGAAGCAGCAGGTAGCTCGCAAGATGGGGCTCACCGATCCGCGCGAACTATATGCTTACTTGGCAGGCATGGCAGGGTAGGAGGAAAATGCAGAAGCGGGCTGCCAGTTCTGTGGGCTAGCTACCAGTTCTGTGGGCGACGCGTCCCGCGTCGGCACGAATCAAGAGGTGAGCCCATAGGCAGTGGGGGCGAAGCGTCCCGCTTCGGTGCGGTGGCGAGGGCTCGATGCCCGAGTCAGCGCAAGAGATTGCGAATGCTATAGTCCTTTTTGTCCCGCTTCGGCATTGAGCCTCGCGTGCCAAGCCGAAGCGAGACGCTTCGCCCCCACTGCCTATGGGCTCACAGCTTAAATAGTGGCAGCGCCGACGCGGGACGCGTCGCCCACAAAACTATTGGTCGTGATCCTCTTTCATTGCAAAGTTCTGTATTATTTCTTGCCGAAGCAAAAAGAGTGAACATTCTGTACACTTTTTCTGCTAATCCTCGTCTCCTCGCACGCGTACGTACGCGCACATTACAGCCAATTTTCCTAATGTCTGCTTGCACTGATGGTAGAATTTTTTCGCAAACTGTTCATTCTCAATAGGATAGGCTCCTTCTCTCGCCTGCACTTTCCCTACATTTTGCTTGCACATTGCTCTCACTATTATCTGTCCGAAGGGTTAAAACAGGAGTAGGGGATAATTTTTGCTCCTCCAAGGGGTAAATTTCCCTCCTCCGTGGGGAAATATTATCTCCGCTCATCCTCCTTTTTACACTTCCCATGAAGGACCGCTAAAGCGGGGGTGAAAATAGGAAAGTGCAAGCAAGAGTGCAAGTAAAGTGCAAGCAGAGTGTAAGCAAATGACAGAAGAAGAACGTTGATAATCAGTAGAAAAACATTCGCAGTGTGACAGATGAGGGCAAAAGACAGTAAAACTCAACGGAATGCGCGTGCGCATATACGCGCGTGAGGCGACGGGGTGAGCTGCAAGAAGAGGGCAACGGCATAATCGGTGAAAATGACGAGAGAAAAGGAAGTCTTCACGAAAAGTTAATCCCGAAAACGTTGCATGCCAATGATTTAATACCTACCTTTGTGGCAAAGTTAAGGAAAGGCAGAACTTTGCCAATGAAGTGATCAGAAGCAGGGTAATGCCCTCCGTAACAACCGAATTCTAAAAAACAACTTACTTATCAACTAAAAACTTTTTTGAGTATGAAGAAAATTTTACTCTCTCTCATTACCCTTTTTGCTGCAACCACCTCAGCTTTTGCTGGTGACATTATCACCAATGGTGGCTTCGAATCGTGGACAGACGGTGCTTGCGACGGCTGGAAGTCTACTACTACGGCAAGTAATTGCACTATCACTCAGAGCACTGATGCTCATGGTGGAAGTAGTTCTGCACTGATTCCAGGTGCAAGTAGCAACAATCGTTTGGGATCTAAAGAGTACCGACTAAAGGCTGGTACTTATACCATGAAAGCGTATGTAAAGGGTTCTGGTTCTGTGAAGATCGGTTATGTGCCTATTGTAAACTATGTACCACTTTCTTATGCTTACTCTTCAGCTGTATCCACCAATGATGATGGTTGGACTGAAGTAACAAATGAATTTACGCTCGACAAGGATACCAAGGTTAATTTCGTTCTAATGAACACAAAATCAACGGGCAATAAACTCGTTGACGATTTCAGCGTTACCACAGAAGATGGCGGATTGGCAGAAGAACCTACTTCTCCCGCTGCTGAAGGCGACGGAACACAGGAGAATCCTTACAATAGTGTAGCTGCTAATAATGCTGCTCTTGAATTGGCTTCTGGCGCTACAGCTACTTCAGAGGTGTATGTTAAAGGTATAGTTAATGAGATTAACTACATTTATTCTGCAAAGAATAAAACCATCAGCTTCTTTGTTTCACCTGATGGAACAGATAATGGTGCATTCTACTGCTTCAAGGTAACAAGCGATGAAGATCCTGGACTTCAGATTGGCGATGCTGTGGTTCTTAGTGGTAATTTGACTAACTATAATGGCACTCCCGAATTTGCAGCGGGCGCAAAGATTGTATCTATTACCACTGGTATCAAAACAATCTCAACCAGCGCCAATAAGGCACAGACCATCTACAGCCTCGATGGAAGCCGCTTGACAAAGCCCGAACGTGGTGTGAATATCATCAACGGTAAGAAGGTGATCGTATTGTAAAAAAAGAACATCCTCTCCTTCTCCTAATGGCAGTGAGGAGGGAATGAACGTAGATATAGGCTAACTGAAGCCGACGCGAGACGCGTCGCCCACAGAAGTGGAATGAAGGAAACAGAAAAGCTGAAACCCTCATCCCGCTCTGTGGGCGACGCGTCCCGCGTCGGCACCATTAGTAGTCAAGAAGTGAGTCCATAGGAAGTGGGGGCTCCTATTCATTTTGCCATCTCCCAATAAATCAGTACATTTGTCAGCACAATATTGCAACACTACTAATACCTACTCGCAAGCATGACTATCACCTTACGAAAAACACTGATAACCGCTGCTGCACTCCTCCCCCTCACACTGTGGGCACAGGAGTATGACCGCAGCCGCTATCCCGACTATTCCACACGCATCAATCCCGATCCTTCGCTCATGAAGGTCGTGCGAAAGACAGCACAGCAACGTCCCGACCACGTGAACAATGCCGAGACTCGTTTCTTCCCACCCGTAGTAAGCCAGCAAGGCGGTTCGTGCGGCTCGGCATCGAGAATCTGCTACATGTTCTCCTACGAGCTCAACTCCTTCCGTGGCACCAACGGCAAAGATCCCAACTACTACTATCCCTCACACTTCGTGTGGCTGCTCACGAATGGCAACTCCGGTAAGGACGACTTTGTGCAGTTTGTAGGTGTGCCATCGGCAGCTACCTATGGCGGACAGACCTATTCGAAGCTCTTCGGCTACCAAGAGGAGAAGGACAACGACTTCGGATGGATGACGGGCTACGACAAGTGGCTATCTGCCATGTACAATCGTATGCTAAAACCCTCCAACTTCAGCGAAAACCTCGGAACGGAGGAAGGACGCGAAGCACTCAAAAACTGGCTCTGGAATCACAACGGCGACACCGACTTCCACTCGGGCGGCGTAGTGGGCATTGGCCTCGCTGCCAATGGTGCACAATACAAAGATGTGCCCAAGACCACCGCCAACGATGCGGCAGGAGCATCGGGCAAAGGCTACGTGAGCCGTTGGGGCGTGACCCCCGACCATGCTATGACCATCGTGGGATACGATGACCGCATAGAGTTCGACCTCAATGGCAATGGCATCTACGGCGAAACCGATGCCGATGAACGCGGAGCATGGATCATGGCCAACTCTTGGGGCAGCGACTGGGAAAGTCAAGGCTTCATCTACTGCCCCTATGCCTACTCCGGCGGCACGTTTACAAGCGATGGTAAGTTCTCGGGCAACTGGTGGAGCCCCGAGGTGTATCGCGTAAGGAAAAACTATCGTCCGCTACGCACCATCAAGATCAAGATGGACTACTCCCGTCGCTCCGAGATGGCTCTGAGTGCGGGCGTGGCAAGCGGTAAGGTGGCTACAAGCGCACAGTATGAAGTGTCCTTCCACCACTTCCAGTATGCAGGCGATGGCAACTATGGCAATACCAACCCTGCCCCCGAAGTGCCTATGCTCGGCCGCTGGGCTGACGGAAAACTCCACACCGAACCGATGGAGTTTGGCTACGACTTGACCGATCTGACCGACAACCTCGACCCCAACGACGACATGACGTATTTCTTCAACGTCAATACCAAGAGTTGGGCACAGGGCAAGGGTACCATCTACTCAGCCTCCATCATCGACTATTCCGTAGATCCCAAGGGACAAGAGATTCCGTTCAAAATAGATCAAACCACCGGCACTGCTATCCAAAGCGGCGGAAAGACTACCACGCTGCGCGTGACCGTGCCCGGAAGAGGTTACAGATCGCCACAAAACGTGAGCATAGCCGACGGCACCCTCACGTGGAGCGCACCGCTGAGCAATGCTCATCAGCTCACCGCCTACCGCGTGTATAAGGGCGGACAGCTCGTAGCCGAACTCCCCACTTCTGCCACGAGTTATGCGCTCCCAGCAGATGCTACCGGGGCGTATGCCGTAAGCGCAATGTATGCCGACAGAGAGTCGGGACGTATCAGTGCCACCGTGCCTGCCGATGCTACGCAGAAGGTTGCCATGAACTTTGTGAAGTGCGGATTCAGCATACCTGGCGTATTTGCCACAAAATATCCCCAAGCCACGATAGAATATTACATCAAGGTCAATAACTTGAAAGACTGGAATCAGAGCGCGGGGCCAGGGTGGGGCACCTTTATGCTCCATGCCAATGCCAATGGCACGTTTACTGCAGGATGGGACACGAGCAATCGTATCAACGCTACAAGCGCATTGACACGCAACATCTGGAAGCACGTGGCCATCGTCGTGAAAGGCGCACAGATGTGGGTCTACGTGAATGGTGTGCAGAAAGGCACGATTATCTCCAACAAGTACAGCGGACTGGGCGGATTTGGCGACCTTGTATTCAATGGCAGCAGCAATGATAATAATAATCAAGACGCCGCCTATGCCGAAATACGCATATGGGACGTGGCACGCTCAGCGAGCGAGATCAGTGCTGACTACCACCGCAAGTATGCCGATGCCAGTCTGCCACAGGACTTGGTGGCCTATTATAAAGGAGACCTGATCAGCGTAGACGGAGAAATGCGCCTACGCGACCATACCGCTTATCAGCGCCATGCCACAATCATCGGAACGGGAGCCAAGGAAGTGACCTCTGGATTCCCCTCGCTCAGTTATGATACACAGACGAAGGTGTCGCTTACCAACCTCGGCACAGCTACGGCAGGACAACCCGTGACGCTACATGCTTCGGGCACCACCAATCTGCAGAAGTACGTATGGACTGCTGAGGGTGCGGGCGTGAAAGACCTCGTAGCTACCGCGCCTACGGTGGTATTCACAGAGGCAGGCGAACAGACGGTCAAGGTGGTCGCTACCAGCGTAAGTGGCAATGAAGTGGAGGCTACGGGCACGATTCAAGTGAAGGAAGCGCCAGCACCCGATGCCTCCTTCGACATGAGCCACACGAGCGCTGCCACGGGCGAAAGAGTAAGTTTTGTAGCAAGCAACTTGATGAATGGCTACCATTATCACTGGACAGCAGAGGGCGCCACGGGAGGCAATGCAGACTCTCCCAACATGACTGTGAGCTACAACAAGAGCGGCACTTACCACGTGACCCTCACCGTGACCGACCCACAAGGACGCACCGCTACCACCAGTCAGACCCTCGAGGTGAAGATGGTGGCACCCGAAGTAGACTTCGACGTGACACCCGCCGTGGTGAGAAAAGGCGAGAAAGTGCGCCTCACTGATCAGTCGCTCTACGACCCCGCTACGTGGGATTGGACCCTCTTAAGCGGACAAAGCGCCATGACCGGTACGGGCAAGCACATCCTCTTCGAACCTACCGTGCCGGGCATCTACGACGTAACACTTCGCACCTCCAATGCCGTGGGCAAGGCTGAAGCTACGCACACCTCTGCACTCATCGTATGCAACGCTGACAGCAAGACAGGACTCAACTTCTCACCCTCAGAGACGGCACGCGTCACACCCGAAAAACTGCCACTTGCAAGTGGGCAAAACAACTTCTCGATCGACTGGTGGATGCGTCCAGCAGCTCTCGACAATATGGGCAACGGATTGGGCGAAAGCACATCCACCTTCATGATCTGCACCACACAGGACGGACGCATGCGCCTCTACGTAGGTGGAAAGTTTGCTAAATCGCCCGAGGCCTACGTTATCCCCAACGAATGGCACCACTACGCGGTGACGTTCTATATGGGCTACGTAGTCTTCTTCCGCGATGGCGTAGTGATAGGTCGTGGTAGTACTTCTGCTACATCGCTCCCCACTATGACAAAGTTTAGTCTTGGTACGGATGAGGCTCCGATGAATGCCACGATAGACGAGTTCCGCGTATGGTCAAGGTACTTCAGCGAGCACAACCTCGCTCCGCTCCACTCCTACATAGTAGCTCCACTCGAGGGCGATGCGCTCAGTCAAGCTCAGACGGCAGGACTCACACTCTACTACCGCTTCGATCAGGCTTCGGGCAACGTAGTAGACGCATCTTCAAGCAACAATACGGGCGTGCGCACGGGCTTTGGTCCTGACGGCGATGCTTGGACCAACTCGGAAGGCGTATTCGCCCTAAGCTTCGATGCGGGGGCTTCGGATGTGACTTCTACCTATCTGAAGAATTACAAAGCACCCTTCGAGAATACCGGAGAGATGTTCAACTTCCTCGTACCCAACCGCTTCATGACTCTTGCCCAGTGGAACACCGAAAATGTGAATACCACGCAGATTCCCACGGGTGCACACACCGATGTGGTGCAAGGCAACAACTTGGCTATCACAGTGGGGCAGAACGGATTCTACACAGAGCTCACCAATCATAAGCTCTTCCAGACCATCGACCTGCCCGCAGGAGCATACGTCTTCACCGCCAACTATGGCGACTATAGCGGCGAAGCAGATGGTTGCTACCTCGTGGCAGCAGCGGGAAACACCCTCCCCAATACCGACGACCTTGCCACGCAGTCGATAGCTTTCGCTCCGATGGTATCAAAGAGCGCCACAGTAGCGAACAACAGCCTCTTCTTCGCAGTGAGCGAGCCCACTACAGTAAGTCTCGGCATCTTAGCATCGATGAAGGGCGAACAGAGTATCACCTTCCAATCGTTTGGCTTGACAGCCTATACGCTCACGCAGATAGAGCCCCTCGACGATCCTGGCTATGTGGAAGGCATTGCTCCTATCACCATTCAGCCCACTGATCAGCCCTTCGGCTCTCTTGACCAAGGTAAGATCTACGACCTCAGCGGACGCCGCGTGACAATCCCCAGTAAGGGCATCTATATCATTGGTGGCAAAAAGGTGATGGTGAAATAAGCCAGCCCCCTTGTGATGAGATAAACGAATATCTCATTATCAACGTTATAAGAAAAGCATGCTTTGCATCGTTTTGCAGGAAGGACTCTTCCCGTGAGGCTGATGCAAAGCATGCCCGTTTTTATCAGAAAGCGTAAAAAAACAGCCTTAAGTATTGCAGATATGAAGGGAATGTAGTATTTTTGCACTCGCAAACTGCGGAAACCGCAATGAGCAATCGGACTTGTAGCTCAGTTGGTTAGAGCAACAGACTCATAATCTGGAGGTCCTAGGTTCAAGCCCTAGCTGGTCCACACATATATAATACAAGGAAAAATCTCTTGCAGTGATGGATACCTTAAGGTAAGAAGTCGGTTTGGCAAGAGTTTTCTTTTGTATAGAAGATCGCCAGGGGCGTAGCCCAGTTGGTTTAGAGCGCTGCAGTCACATTGCAGAGGTCATCGGTTCGAGCCCGATCGTCCCTACGCTGACATCTTCAAATGCAGATAACAATCACGATACAGATACAGAGGACAGATTTGGCTGCTTGCAACCTCTCAAAAACAATGCTAAAACTCGCTGCTTATGGTGTGCCCCTCCCGCATGAAGCTATTCCTTATAATTAAGGAGTAAGGTAAGGACTCCCGCAGCTTGCAATCCAACATTTAGAAGCCGAATCCCACTCTGCCTGTTTCCAACTATGCGAAGCAGGCATTTGTTATATTTATACATCAACAAAATTATCAACACTCAAAAGTAAGATGGGATACTTATTTACATCCGAATCGGTGTCTGAAGGACACCCCGACAAGGTGGCGGATCAAATATCCGACGCTGTGCTTGACCAGTTGCTGGCATTCGACCCCAACTCTAAAGTAGCTTGCGAAACGCTCGTAACCACCGGACAGGTGGTCGTAGCAGGAGAAGTAAAAAGCGAAGCATACGTCGACCTGCAAGACGTAGTGCGTAAGACCATTGCCCGCATTGGTTATACGAAGGCTGAGTATAAGTTTGAAGCCGAAAGTTGCGGCATTCTGAGCGCTATTCACGAACAGAGCGCTGATATCAACCGCGGTGTAGATCGTAAGGATGCTGATCCGATGGCGCAGGGCGCTGGCGACCAAGGCATGATGTTTGGCTATGCCAACAATGAGACTGATACGTACATGCCACTCCCCCTCTCGCTCGCTCACGACATCGTATACGTGCTGAGCGAGATTCGTCGCGAGGGCAAACAGATGACTTATCTGCGTCCCGACTCAAAGAGCCAGGTGACCGTAGAATATAGCGACGATAATGTGGCTCAACGCATCGATACCATCGTGGTGAGCACACAGCACGACGAATTTATAAGTGCCGAAGAGGCAGGTTTACAAGAAGAGGCCGACCGACAGATGCTGGCTCAAATCCAGAAGGACGTAGAAGAAATCGTAATACCTCGCGTGGTAAGCGAACGCGTCAACACGCCCGAGATTAAAGCACTCTTCCACAAAGGCGCAATCAAGTATTACGTCAACCCTACAGGAAAATTCGTTATTGGTGGTCCTCACGGCGATACAGGCCTTACAGGTCGTAAGATTATCGTAGACACTTATGGTGGCAAGGGCGCACACGGAGGAGGCGCATTCTCAGGCAAAGATCCTTCGAAGGTGGACCGCTCGGCAGCTTATGCCGCACGCCACATTGCTAAGAATATGGTAGCAGCAGGCATTGCCGACGAGATGCTCGTACAGTTGAGCTATGCCATCGGTAAGCCCGAGCCTATCTCAATCTACGTAGATACTTACGGACGTAGCCACGTAGACCTTACCGACGGCCAGATAGCTGAGAAGAT
>JBNMGC010000043.1:0-13552 GCA_050873845.1 Alloprevotella sp. | reverse complement strand
TTGAACATTGCTTAGTGCCTTGAAATCAAGTATAAAGTTACGATTTTTTTTCCAGACTACAAAATATCAAAGAGCAATATAGTATTAAACTAACGTAATATTAATTAGGTCGGCTCTGCTGACTTTTTCAAGTGGACTCATTTATATATAATAGGAGTGGTTTGAATATCTTGGGGCAGGTGGAGTAAAGACCATCTTTTGCTTATCAACGATACTTTCTCTTGCCTTATCTTTCGCGCCGCTCTATTGAGTTAGGATTTCTTATTCTTTGAGGAGTTGGAGGTTTTGGCCTGTTTCTGAGTAGATGAAGTGGACTTCGTGTTGCTTCGTCTCTCTTGTGAAGTAGTTTTCCCTTTGCTTGCATCCTTAGCCTTGTCCTTGCTTGTTGCAGTCTTGGGCTTGTCTATGTCGGGATTCTTAGCCTTAGCGCTCTGCTTGTTGGCAGACGTGCCTGACTCTTTGGAAGGCTTGTTGGCTGGTTGCTTCTGTGGAGTGGCCGACTTCTTTTTCTTCTCGTCGTCCTTTGGGGGCTTGTTGGCGGGCTGCTTCTTTTCTGAGTTAGTTTTCTTTTGTTGCTCTTCTCTGTTCTTGGCGGCCTGTTGCGCCTTTTGCTCTTGCATCTTTTGTTGCTGCGCTTTCTCCGCCTGCTTATACTTTTCTTCGGCCGTCTTAGTCGGAGTGAGTTCTGAATCTTCGGGCTCATCGGCGGAAGCCTTCTTCACGTTTGAAGAGTCGGTGCTGACGCTGTCGCGCTCGGAAGCGGGAATGTCGTCGGGGTCGCCCAGGATGAGTTCGATCTGTTGCCCGCGCTTGAATCGGTAGCCAGGTTGCAGATTTTGCGTGCTTACGCGTCCAATGCCTTTGACCTTGACTTTCAGTCCCATGCGTTCGAGGCGGTATACGGCATCGCGCAGTCCATAGCCTCGCACGTCGGGCACAAGTTCTTCGCTGGCTCCGCTGGTAGAGTTGAGGTTTACTCCGCTACCATCGGTGCGTGCTACGCCCCATGTGAGAGCCCCCTCGTCGTTGGAATTGAGTGTGGAGTTGAACTTTATGCCGAGCTGTTCGAGAATGCTTTGTGCTGCATTGATATTGCCTGAGCACACGAGCGGTTGCAGACAGTTCATTGTGTCGCGCACGGTGGTGTAGTCCGTAGATCGACGTTGAGCCATGATCGTTTCAGCCACGCGCTTGAATACGGGCGCACACATGCCGCCACCTGAAGCGGGAGCCCCCTTCTGGATGCAGACGATGCATGAGTAGAGTGGATGTTCGGAAGGGAAATAACCTGCAAATGATACCAAGTATTGCGAAGCAAATCCGCTCTTGGTCCAGATCTGTGCAGTACCCGTCTTGCCCGACACATGGAAGTAGCGTGAACCAGCCTTCTTGCCCAATCCTACGCTTACTACAGACTCTAAGCAGTCCTGTATGTTCTTTACGGCTTCGGGTTTTGCCATATGTTCGCGTAGTACCACTACGGGGAAATCCTTCACTACCTCGCCGTTCTTGAGAATAGCCTTGACCAATCGTGGTCGAAGCAGTTTGCCGTTGTTGGCAATGCCGTTGTAGAAATTGACGGTAGTGATGGGTGGTATCTGTGTCTCGTAGCCAATGCTCATCCAGGGCAGTGCAGTCTTCGACCAGTTGGAGAGGTCGGCCTTAGGCATACGTATGCGAGGTCTGGCATAGCCGGGAATAGGAATCTTCAAGTCTTCAGCCACACCGATGCGGTAGATGCCCTCCACAAACTTGCGTGGCTGGTTATGGTAAGCTCGGTCGATGAGCGTACTTACGCCCACGTTGAGCGACTTCTGCAGAATCTGTGGCACGGTGACCACGCCGCTACCGCCCGAGCGCCAGTTGGCATCGCGCATCTTTCGGCCATACATTTCCTTGATACCGCAGCCCACGTCGACCACGTCGGTCATGTGGATATAGCCATCGTCCATGCCTACGAGGAACGACATGGGTTTGAATACCGATCCAGGTTCGTAGAGGTTTTTCACCGCATCGGCGTTGATCTCCTGGTACGATCCATCGTGCATTCTTCTGAGGCTGGTCATAGCCTTGATGTCGCCCGTTGCCACCTCCATGAGGATACACACACCCGAGTTGGCGTCAATCTCGGTGAGTTTGTCCGAAAGCGCTTTCTCGCAGATATCCTGCATGCCCACGTTGAGTGTGGTCTGCACGTCGCATCCGTCTTCGGCGGGCTTATCAATGATAGTAAGGTAGCGGTTGAGCACCTTCTGTCGGTGGGCAATGCCCGGTTTGCCTCGCAAGACGGAGTCGAACTTCAGTTCCAGTCCGGTGCGGGCAGAGTCCTTCATATAATAGAGGTCGCCGATGGTGCGGTTGGCCAGATGGCCATAAGGATTCTTACGTGTCTTAAACTCCTCTGTGTGAAACCCTCCCAGGTTGGCAGAGAGGCGGAATATGGGGAGCTGCTTGAGCTGTCTGTACTGGATGTATGAGATACGTTTGTCGTAGAGTTTCCAGTGGTGACTCTTCTCTTCTCTGCCCTTGAGCAAGAGTTCGCGAAATGCTGCGGGGTCGATTTGCGGCAGCACAGCATGCACCCCTTGGCAGATAGAGTCCATCTTGCACGTGAGCAAGCTGTCGCGCTTAGCTTGTTCCTTAGCTCGGCGCTTAGGGTCCTTCTCCCACGACATGAAGTCCATGTAGATCTTATACTCTGGCAGTGAGGCAGCGAGGAGCTCGCCGTTGTCTGCCAAGATGTTGCCACGAGTGGGCTGTACCACTTCGTTCTCCTTGACAAAGCGGTCATTGATAGCCATCCAATAGTCCTTCTTGACGGTCATGATGTAGATGGCCTTCCCGATGATGGCAAAGCATATAAGCACCAATATGGAAGCTACGACGGCGTAGCGTTTCGTCACCTGTTTGGCTGGAAAGTTCATTTCTCTTTTGAGTAATAGGGGTGTGGCAGTTCCTAAGGAAGGGGAATAGCCGGTTTAGGGGAGTTCTGTATCAGTCTTCGTGCGCGTCGGGAGAATCTCTATGGCGCGGGGGAGAGAGGTAGGAGGTAGATTATTCTTCTTCTTCGTCTACGGGTAGGTTGAATGAAGGAGTGTTTGACGTCTGCAGCGTGGTGTCGGTGAGCGACTTCTCTATGTAGCTGCGTCGGGTGCGCTCTTTGAGTTCGCTCGAACGCGTGAGTGCTTTGTAGCGGCAGTCGAGCAGTGTATCTGTGAGCAGTTTTGACTGAATCATCTCTTGCTGGCAGGAGTATCGGTTGCTCACGTAGACGATGGTCATCGCCACAAGCATCACGATGTACCAGAATTGGCGCTTAAACCATCTTCCGCCCAGGATATCGCCACCTAAGATCGATGATAGCGTAAACTTAATGTGTTCGCCTTCGCCTTCGGGGTTGTCGTCGTCGGATGTAAGGTTGCGCAGGGCGCGCAAAGCCTTCTCCTCGGCGTCGTCTGCCTCTTCTTTTGTGTCGTCCTCTGGGGTAGAGGCTGTATCGTTAGTGGCGTCAGAGCCTTTATCGTTGTTGCCCGTCTTCTTGGGATCGTCGTCAGCAGGCGAAGGTTTTTTCGAGTCTTTATCCATATCTTCTGTGGGGGTAAGGTCGTGTGGTTAAGGAGTATCGTTGATGGCCGTGTGTCGCGTCATGCTGGGAGTCGGCGATTAGAGTTTCTCAGCAATGCGGAGCTTGGCCGAACGGCTGCGAGGATTTTCCTCTTGTTCCTGCTCTGAGGGAAGAATCACCTTGTTGTTGATGGCGCGCCAGGGGGTGAGTCGTCTGCCGTAGAAGTCTTGTTCTACCTTGCCGTCGATGCGCCCAGCGCGTATGAAGTTCTTCACCATGCGGTCTTCGAGCGAATGGTAAGTAAGTACTGAGAGTCTTCCGCCAGGTCGGAGCACGTCGAGCGCAGCTTCGAGCATTTCGCGCAGAGCGTCCATTTCGTGGTTTACCTCTATGCGCAGTGCTTGAAACACGCGTGCCAAGTCTTTCTTCTCCCTCTCGCGAGGCATGAGCGGTTTGACCACACGGAGCAAGTCATCGATGGTCAGAATGCTTTGATTAGCGCGAGCCTTGACGATGGCTGCAGCCAGTCGGCGGCTGTTTTTCATCTCGCCGTAGAGGTAGAACACGTCAGCCAGTTGTTCCTCGGCATACCGATTGACGATGTCGGCTGCTGTGGTGCCTGCGCGCTCATTCATGCGCATATCGAGTGGTGCGTCGAATCGGAAGGAGAAACCTCTCTCTTCATCGTCGAAGTGGTGGCTCGACACGCCGAGGTCGGCCAGCAATCCGTCGATGTGGTCCACTCCGTAATAGCGCATCCAGTTCTTAAGGTAGCGAAAGTTGCTCCTTACGAAGGTGAATCGCTGATCGCCTTGCGGCACGTTTTGCTCAGCATCGGCGTCTTGGTCGAAGCTGTAAAGGTGGGCCGTCTCGTCGAGTCGTCGCAATATTTCGCGGCTATGACCGCCGCCGCCGAAGGTTACGTCGACGTAGACGCCCCCCGGCTGGATATTTAGTCCGTCTACGGTCTCGTGGAGTAGAACAGGGATGTGGTACATGCCTTTATCGTAAGAATGGGTGTGCACGCTTATGCTCTGAAAAATAAGGCGTTACAAACTCCAGATGATGAAAGTCTTTGGCTCTCATCCCCTTCGTCTATAACTCCTATGATTCTCTGCAGAGGGTGTACTTTTGTTAATGCTCTCTAATCGAATCCAAAAGTACGGAATTCTTGTCAGTTATCCGTCTCTTTCTGCTGATTTTTTTTCGTTGATGTGAAAAAATCTTTTCCTCTGTGAAGGCTTAGCTCTGCAGCATGTGTAGGTAGATGCTTATGGCTTCTTCTATTTCGGCTAGACGAATGTATTCGTCGGCTGTATGCGAGCGTGCAGAGTCGCCCGGTCCCATCTTGAAGGATGGGAATCGCATGAGTGCTTGGTCGCTCAGTGTGGGCGAACCGAAGGGTACGCGGCCCAAGCCCACGGCGGCCTTGATTAGCGGATGTGAAGGGTCAATGCGCGAGGAGTGCAGGCGCGTAGATCGGGGCACGGCATCGCACTTCACATGGCGCTTCACTTCGGCAAGGATTTCTTCGTTGGAATAGCATTCGTTGGCTCTGACATCGACCACGAAGTGGCACTCGTCGGGCACCACATTGTGTTGCGTGCCCGCATTGACCATCGTGACCGACATCTTGACGGGCCCCAGCAGAGGACTCTCCTCGGCGAATCGGAAGGTGCGAAACCACTCCATGTCGGGCATTGCTTCGTAGATGGCATTAATGCCTTCGTTGCGGGCGGCATGGCCCGAACGCCCATGTGCGGTGCAGTCGATCACCATGAGACCTTTTTCAGCTATGGCGGGCTGCATCCCCGTGGGCTCACCCACGAGTGCCACGTCGATCTTCGGAAGCAAAGGTAGGGCTGATTCTATACCATCTTTGCCCGACACCTCCTCCTCGGCAGAGGCTAAGAATACGAGTCGATAGGTCAAGTCGGTGCGCTCGCGCAGGTGGAGATACACGTGCATGAGACTCACCAGTCCGCCACCGCAGTCGTTGGCTCCGAGGCCGTAGAGGCGGTCGTCGCTGAGCGTAGGCTTGAAGGGGTCGTGCTGCCACGTAGCGGCAGGTTTTACGGTGTCGATATGGGCGTTGAGCAAGAGGGTGGGGCGGTGATCGTCGGCGGGAGCGGGCTGCAGACACCACACGTTGTTATTGTGGCGCTGAGGCGCTGCACCGCACTCGCTGAGGTAGGCCTCTATGAGGTCGGCAGCCTGCTTCTCGTCGCGGCTTACTGAAGGGGTGGCTATGAGGCGCATAAGTAGCGCGATGGCCTTCTGCGTGAGTTGCTCTATGAGGGTCATGAGGATGAGGTTTTAGGGTTTGAAATTGCAAAGTTACGATATTCTCGGAGCTAAGCTTGTGCAAAGGTGCGCAACTTTTTGGAGGTGGACAAAAAGAGTGTACAATTTGTTCACTTTTTCTTTCTCTCTCGCTCCCCAAATGGTCTCCCCTCGCGCGCGCATTCCGTCGATTTTGATGGAGGATGCTGTCACTCTCGTTGTTCTGTAGATATAACTTGCTGATAATCATTTTGTTATGCTTTGCTAATTGCTTGCACTCTACTTGCACTTTGGCTTCACTCTGTCTGCACTCAAATTTATCCCATGGAAACGCGAAAATTATCGCATGGAAGCGTGAAAATTATCCTATGGAAGAGAACTGACGGGCACGGAGGGCAGAATATGTGCGAAGTGCAAGCAAAAGTGAGGGGAGTGTGCAGGAAAAGTGTAGGCAAGGGGTGAATGGTTTACGCTGGTAATCATTGCTTTATGGAGTGGTAGTGTAAGTAAAGAGGGTAATTGGGGAAGAAATCGTCTGATGCGCGCGCGTGAAGAACTTAGAAATATAGTTTATGTTCGGTTATGGTGCCGACGCGAGACGCGTCGCCCACAGAAGTGGGTGATTGTGATAGATTGTCGCGAGGGTGCGTTGCTCTCGGTAAAGGCTGAAATTCCTCAAAAATCACATGGCGCAAAGTGCTTGCATCTCATGCAAAAAAAGTAATTTTGCAAGCGAAAAAAATTACGACGATGAATGATAGTGGAAAGAAAGTGGACATGCTCAATGGGCCACTCTTGATGAAGATTATCGTGTTTGCACTGCCGCTCGCAGCGAGCAGTATGCTTCAGCAATTGTTCAACTCTGTCGATGTGGCAGTGGTAGGCCGCTTCGCCAGCAGTAAGGCACTGGCAGCCGTGGGAAGCAATGCCCCCGTAATCAGTTTGCTCATCAATCTCTTTATGGGTATTTCGATGGGTGCCAATGTGGTGATATCCAACCACCTCGGGCAAAAGGATGATGAGGGCGTGCGTCGCTCTGTGAGCACCGTGGCTGTGCTCTCTGTGATCTGCGGACTGCTGCTGATGGTAATCGGTGTAGCTGTGTCACGCCCCATCTTGGAACTTATCGATACGCCCGCCGATGTGCTTGACCTTGCCGTGCTCTATCTGCGTATCTACTTCATCGGCATCCCGTTCTTTCTGATTTTCAACTTTGGCTCCGCCATCCTGCGCAGCGTGGGCGACACGCGCAGGCCGCTCTATATCTTGGTGGTAGCGGGTGTGATCAATACGGCGCTCAATCTCGTCTTTGTGATCGGGATGGGCATGAGCGTGGAGGGTGTGGCTATCGCCACGGCCATAGCCAATGCTGTGAGTGCATTCCTCATTATCATGCTTCTATGCCGCGAGCCTGGGGCTCTTAAGCTTGAACTTCGCCACTTGAAACTTCATGGCAAGGAACTCCGCCGTATGCTTCAGATAGGTGTGCCGGCAGGATTGCAAGGCATGGTGTTCTCCTTTTCCAACGTGGTGGTGCAGAGCGCTATCAATGGTTATGGTGCAGCAGCGGTGGCAGGATCGGCAGCAGCGCTCAACTTCGAATTCTATTGCTACTTCATCGTGGTGGCATTCAACGGCGCTGCCATTAGCTTCATCGGTCAAAACTATGGTGCGCGGAAGTACGACCGCGTGCGCCGCATTTATCGTATCTGTATGACGCTAGCTGTGTGTGGCTGCTTTGTGGCGAACGCACTGCTGGTGTGGCAAGACCACTTCTTCTTGAGCCTCTTTAGCACCGATCCCGAGGTGATACGCTATGGCTCTATCCGTATGGAGCATGTGCTGATCTGCCAATTTTTAGCTTGCAGCTACGAGGTGTCGGCATCTGCCCTGCGAGGCATGGGCGAATCGATGCTCCCCACGCTGATGACCGTGTTTGGTACGTGTGTGCTGCGCGTAGTGTGGGTATTTCTCGTCGTTCCTCACTATCACGGCTTTGCTCAGCTGCTCCAAGTGTACCCCCTCTCATGGGTCATCACGGGCTGCATGGTAGTGGGCGCTTATGTGTGGGGCATGAAGAAACTTTGCCCGAAGGAGGGGTAACTTTGCGCTTCGCGCGGGTTTTTGAACATTAATAGCCATTAATTGGTCGTTAATTGGGCATTAATTTTTCAGTTGCGGTGGTATTACTTTGCGCTTCGCATGGGCTTGCAATAGCCGTTAATAAAGAAACTTTGATATGGATTATACGAGGTATCAAGAATTAGTATACAAAATCATAGGGGCAGCAATGACTGTTCATAGAGAAATAAGATGGGGTGTTCTAGAACCAATATATCAAGAAGCATTAAGTCTGGAACTAAGAATGTGTGGCGTTTCCAATAAACGTGAACAAGAGATAAGATTGTATTATAAAAACGTGGAGTTGGAGAAAAAATATAAGATGGATATTGTCGTGGACGATATCATTATTGAACTAAAATCAGTGGTAAAGATTCTCCCCGCACATCGTGCTCAACTTTGTAACTATCTTCGTTTGACTAAGAAGCCTATTGGAATTTTGATCAACTTTGGTGAACCAAGGTTGATAGGTGAGCGTTGGGCTTATGATGAGCGTAGTAATGAATGTTTTCTTGTAGATCGATATATGCAGCGCGTAAAAGATAAAGACTATGAGACCTTATTTGTCAGTCACGACGAAGCACAGGAATGGGAATTAATATAGATGTTCCCCTTCCGCGCAGCGAAAAATTAACGTCCCATTGCCATATACAAGTCTTATCCCATCATTCGAAAAATTAATGAATGAATTAACGTTCAATTAATGGCTATTAATGTTTAAAAAAAGCGCGTAGCGCAACTAAGCAGGCTCAGTTAGATATCTACTCTCGGCCGTTAATGCCTCAGAGCAAATTAAATGTTTAAACCCTTGTCAATAAAATAACTTCTCAACATAGTTCTTGCGCATTTCCACAAAAAACGATAACTTTGCATAGATTAGCAGGAAAGGCCCATTGCCTCTCCTAACCAGTCCACTTCGGACGAGCAGCAGAAAGCCGCTTAACAACCTGGCGCTTCTGCACGTATGCCCCTCGGTGTGGAATAAAAATCTGCATGATATGCAAAACAACTGCCACCTGTCAAAACTGATTCTTGAGCAAGCCAAGAAGTACGGCGATCGTGCCGCACTGAGCTATCGCGATTATGAGCAGAATAAATGGCTGCCTATATCGTGGCGACAGTTTGCTCAAAACGTTAAGAAAGTATCCTACGCTTTGCTCCAACTCGGAGTGAAGGTACAGGAAAATATAGCCGTGTTCTCGCAAAATAAGCCCGAGACACACTTCACCGACTTCGGTGCTTACGGCATCCGCGTGGTGACTATCCCCTTCTATGCCACGAGTAGCGCAGCCCAAGTGAGCTATATGCTCAATGATGCGCAAGTGCGCTTCCTCTTTGTGGGAGAGCAAGACCAGTACGACGTGGCATTTAGCGTGATATCCGTGGCTCGTACACTCGAGCGCATCATCATCTTCGACCGCAAGGTGAAGAAAGCTCCCACGGATCACCTGTCGGTATATTTCGACGACTTCCTCGCCTCGGGCGTGCAAGCATCGAAGGATCCCGCCTTGGTAGCAGAATATCGCCAACGTCAGGCTGATGCCAACTACAGCGACCTCTGCAACATACTCTACACCAGTGGCACCACGGGACAGAGCAAGGGCGTGATGCTCACCTACGGACAGTATCACGAGGGCTTCCGCGTGAACGATGCCGTGCTTCCGCTTTCCGAGGACGACGTATTCTTGAATTTCCTTCCCTATACGCATATATTTGAGCGCGCTTGGTGCTACTTGGGACTGACCGAGGGCGCACTGCAGTGTGTCAACCTCCGTCCGGCCGACGTGCAGAAGTCGATGCAGGAGGTACACCCCACGTGTATGAGCGCTGTGCCCCGATTCTGGGAAAAGGTGTACCAAGCCGTGCTCGAGAAGATGGAAAATGGCAGCTTTATGGAGCGTAAACTCATACGCGAAGCCCTCGAAGTGGGCACCCGCTACTGGGTGAACTATAAGTCGAGGGGCAAACGCGCCCCGATGGGATTGGCCCTTCAGTATAAGCTCTACGATAAAACCGTCATCAAGCTCCTGCGCAAGACGCTCGGACTTGAGCGCGCCAACTTCTTCCCCACTGCAGGTGCAGCCGTATCACCCGAAGTGGAGAAGTTTACCCATGCCGCAGGCATCAATATGGTGGTGGGCTACGGACTGACCGAAAGCCTTGCCACCGTCTCGTGCGACATTCCCGGCCGCCCCGTTACGCTCGGCTCTGTCGGACGATTGATCGATAAGATAGAAATCAAGTTTGGCGAAAACGATGAAATCCTCCTCCGAGGCAAGACCATCACGCCGGGCTACTATAAAAAGGAATCGCTCACCAAGGAAGCCATCGATGAGGATGGATGGTTCCATACGGGCGATGCTGGATATATGAAGAATGGCGAGCTCTTTCTGCGCGAACGCATCAAGGACTTGTTTAAGACATCGAACGGAAAGTATATCGCTCCGCAGATGATAGAGTCGAAACTCGTGCTCGATCGCTACTTCGATCAAGCCGTGATCGTGGCAGACAAGCGCAAGTTCGTAAGTGCGCTCATCGTGCCGAGTTACAAACTTCTCGAGGCTTACGCTCAAGAGAAGGGAATCCGTTACAGTTCGCGCGAGGAACTTTGCGCAAATCCCACCATTCTGAAGTTCTACACCGAACGCATCAATACGCTCCAGCAAGACCTTGCCCACTACGAACAGATAAAGCGCTTCATCCTGCTGCCCCACCCATTCACAATGGACAATGGCGAACTGACCAATACGCTGAAAGTGCGCCGCCGCGTGGTGTATGAGCACTATGCCGAGCAGATAGAGCAAATCTATGCCGAGGCTGAGACACAACAGTCACAGCAAGCAAATAAGAATTAAAGCCCCCCCCACCTCTCAAAAAAATATAGAAACAAAGACAGATGATTACTTCCGACCAACTGAAAGATGCCCAAGATCGTGTGGCAGCACTCAATCGCTACCTTGACATTGACGCTAAGAAAATGCAGCTCGAAGAAGAGCAGCTCCGCACCCAAGACCCTGGATTCTGGGACGACGCTAAGCGCGCTGAAGAACAGATGAAAAAGGTAAAGGGCATTGAAAAGTGGATCAACGGATACAAAGAGGTCAAGACCCTCGTAGACGAACTCGCTCTGGCATTCGACTTCTACAAAGAAGAAATGGTGACCGAAGAGGAAGTGGACGAGGACTACAGCAAGTGTATGGCTGCTATCGAAGACCTCGAACTGCGCAATATGCTCCGCCAAGAGGAAGACCAAATGTCGTGCGTGCTCAAAATCAACTCGGGAGCAGGCGGCACAGAGAGCCAAGACTGGGCCTCCATGCTTATGCGTATGTATATGCGCTATGCTGAGGCTCATGGCTACAAGTGTACCATCTCTCACCTGCAAGAGGGCGATGAAGCCGGCATTAAGACCGTTACGATGGAGATTGAGGGCGATTCGGCCTATGGCTACCTCAAGAGCGAGAATGGCGTGCATCGCCTCGTACGCGTGTCGCCCTACAATGCACAGGGCAAGCGCATGACTTCCTTCGCCTCTGTATTTGTCACACCGCTGGTCGACGATACCATTGAAGTATACGTAGATCCGTCGAAGATATCTTGGGACCTCTTCCGTTCGGGTGGCGCTGGTGGTCAGAACGTCAACAAGGTGGAGACGGGTGTACGCCTCCGCTATCAGTATACCGACCCCGATACGGGCGAGACCGAAGAAATCCTCATCGAAAACACTGAGAGCCGTAAGCAGCTCGAGAATCGTGAGAATGCCATGCGACTCCTCCGCTCACAACTCTACGATCGTGCCCTCCAAAAGCGTAAAGCTGAGCAGGCCAAGATCGAAGCCGGCAAGAAGAAGATCGAATGGGGTAGTCAGATACGTAGCTACGTGTTCGACGATCGCCGCGTAAAGGACCATCGCACAGGCTTCCAGACAAGCGACGTCGGAGGCGTGATGGACGGCAAAATCGATGGCTTCATCAAAGCCTATCTGATGGAGTTCTCAGAAAAAGGAAGCGAAGAGTAAAGAAGAGAGAGTTGATAAGTTTAGGAGTTTATTAGTTTATAAGTTTAGGAGTTTATAAGTTTAGCGATTGCTCTTAGTAACTTAATAACCTCATAACCTCATAACCTTCAAACTCCAAACTCCAAACTACCTTCATAACCATAAACTTAAAACTAAAAGAAAGCCCATGAAAGCAAAACGTTTACTCAAGAAAAAGGCCCGCGAGGCCATGGAAGAAAAGCAAGCACGCAACGTAGTGACGGGTATCGTCATAGCCTTGCTCCTGCTTGGTGCACTGGCCACTGCTGCTTATTGGCTCTTGGCATAAAAAGATTACGAAAGCATGCCTCTCGAAATAGAACGCAAATTCTTGGTCACAGGCGACTACAAGTCGTTGGCAGCCTCACACAGCCGCATTATGCAGGGCTATATCTGCAGCGGACGCGGACGCACCGTGCGTGTGCGCCTTCGCGATGAAAAAGGCTATCTCACCATCAAGGGACCATCGCTCAACGGCGGCCTCTCACGCTATGAGTTTGAAAAAGAAATCACACGCGATGAGGCTCTCTCGCTCATGCGTCTTTGTGAACCCGGCATTATCGACAAGATACGTTGGCTCGTACCACAAGGCAATCACACGTATGAAGTAGACGAGTTCTTTGGCGACAATGCTGGCCTCGTCGTAGCTGAAATAGAACTCGGCAGCGAGGATGAACACTACGAACGTGCTCCCTTTCTCGGAGCAGAAGTGACTGGCGACAGAAAATACTACAACTCCTCACTTCGCACCTATCCCTACAAGGACTGGAAGCCTGAGGAAAAACAGCCCTAAAATAGCTGATAAAGCAGATTATACTTAGTCCTGTGGGCGACGCGTCCCGCGTCGGCATAAGAGAGAATGCACTCCCCTTTCATTCATTCCCTTAATTGTGCCGACACGGAATGTGCCGCCCACTTCGCTTTATGAAAGTAACGTTATAACCTAATAACCTAATAACCTCAAAACTCTACCCCCCTCCTCCTTCAACCCCTCAAACCTCTCTAATATGACAGCGACACTTATCATCTTAGCGCTCTCTGCCATACTGTTTGTAAGTGGCAAGTTACGCTCCGACCTCGTAGCCGTATGTTCAGCACTCGCCCTCGTGCTCACCGGTGTGCTCACCCCAGAAGAAGCCCTCACAGGATTCTCCAATCCTATCGTCGTCATGATGGTGGGCCTATTCATCGTGGGGGGTGGCATATTCAGTACAGGACTAGCCAAGCGCATAGGCACAGGCATTCTCGGCTTAGCGGGAACAAGCGAGACGCGCCTATTCATTCTGCTCATGCTCACTACCGCTGTGGTAGGCGCCTTCGTGAGCAACACGGGCACCGTAGCATTGATGCTTCCCATTGTGGTAAGTATGGCACGTGGCGCGGGGCTCTCTCCCTCTCGTTTTCTCATGCCGTTAGCCCAACTTTCACACCCCAAGAAAACTTTCAACTTTTTTTCTGTTCAAAATGTTATATATAGAGTATCAAAATTGTTCGTTATATTGGGTAGAATGGTTGTAAATTGGAACAAAACCCCTCTTGCACAAAAT
>JBNMGC010000042.1:0-13937 GCA_050873845.1 Alloprevotella sp. | reverse complement strand
TCTACTTACCCCACTTCCTATAAACTCACATCTTGCCCACTGGAGCCGCCGACGCGAGGACGCGTCGCCCCCAGTATTGGCTGAAAGCATACCATCCCCACCCCGAAATCAGTCGCAAAAACCGCCTTTCCAAGCACAAAAGCCCCTAAAAACGCATTTTTTCGTAAAAAAGTGGGCGAAAAGTTTGCAGGTAAAGAAAAAAGTCGTACCTTTGCACTCGCAAACAAGCAATAACACTGGTGTGTTAGTTCAGCTGGTTAGAATACATGCCTGTCACGCATGGGGTCACGGGTTCGAGTCCCGTACACACCGCAGAAGCCTCCAAGGTCACAAGCCTTGGAGGCTTTTGTTGTTTTATATCAGCCAAGAGGTTATTCTTATTGTTGCAGAGGGCCTTTTTATTACAATAAAGATTCTTTTTTTTCGCAGCAGAAGCCCCTCCACTTAAGCACTCGGGCACCCCCATAAACACAAAAAGCCCCGAGCTAAGCCCGGGGCGAGTTACTTTTATTCTATTACTTAGATTGACGTTCCTTATACTTCTCAATCTGGCGCAGGATATTGTCTACACAGAGATCTACACCCTCTTCGAAAGTATCGCATACCTTCTCTGCGTGAAGATCTGCTCCAGGGAGCGAAACGTTGATAGCAGTCTCTTTGTTCTTAGCAGTCTCTGGCTTAACTACTTTGAGAATGAATTCTGCCTTGATTATATTGTCACAAGTTTTTTCGAGCTTTGCAGATTTCTTGGTGATAAATGCATTAAGTTTGTCAGTAGCGTCGAAATGAATAGCTTGAATCTTGAGTTCCATAGTTACCTCCTTTTGTTTTATGCCCGAGGATGGGCGAGTTGATATTCTTTTTTAAGGTCAGCAAACGTTGTATGCGTATATACTTCGGTTGTGGCTACGCTTTCATGTCCGAGCAATTCCCTGATGGCTTCAAGGTCGGCTCCATGATTGAGCATCTCCGTAGCGAAGGTATGCCGCAATACGTGCGGACTTCTCTTTTTCATTGTTGTAACAAGCGAGAGATAGTGTACCACAATGATGCGCACCATCGACTCATGCAGGCGCTCATTCTTATTGTTTAAGAAGAGACACCCCGGATCTACTCCATCAGCGAGCTGCACCTTGCGCTGCTCTATGTAGTGCTTCAGAGCTTGTCGTAGCTCATCTCCGAAGGGGACGACGCGCTGCTTATTGCGCTTTCCCGTCACCTTCAATTCACCACTGCTTAAGCTCACATCTGATACGTTGAGCCCCATAAGCTCTGAAAGTCTTATACCCGTATGGTAGAAGGTGAGCAGTATGGTGCGATCGCGAAGACCTATGAATGTGTCTGGGTATTCCACATCGTCAAACAGCCTCTTTACTTCGCTTTCCTTGAGAAAGGACGGCAGGGGCTTGTGCGCCTTGGGACCGTGGATCAAGCGCAATGGATTTTTCTCGACCAGCTTCATGCGGAGCAAATATTTATAGAAGCTACGCAGTGCACTGAGTTCCCGATTAACCGTGCGAGCCACGAGGCCTTGCTGCATTTCGAATGCCATAAAGTTGCGCACCACGTCGGCATCAATCGTCTTCCAATTCAGCTCTTGATCGGTCTGCTTCAAATAGTCGCTAAATTTCACGAGCGTATCGTGATAACCTTTCACGGTGCGTGGTGAGTAACCACGCTCTGCTGCCAGATATTCTATGAAGCGATCTATTTCATGCATGACTCTCTCGTTTGCTTTCAAAAGCGAATATCGCAACTTTTTCCGAATGTACCAAATTTAATAGCAAAAAAATCGTTGCACTGCCCATGATTAGGCGATGCAACGATTTTGATAAAAGCTTTTATTATATGTACTGCGTATCTGTTCAAGAGTTTGTCAGAAACACGATACTGCGCGAGGGAGGATTAGTCCTCGTCGCGGTGGAGCTGCTGTACATATACAGCGTGCTCTCTTGCCAAGCGCTTCAATACGCTAGGCTTGTCGAACTGCTGGCGAGCGCGGAGTTCCTTAACGACACCAGTCTTTTCAAACTTTCTCTTGAACTTCTTCAGGGCGCGTTCAATGTTTTCGCCCTCTTTTACCTGTACTACGATCATTTGGGTTTTAGTTTTATTTTGTTATTACTTTTCTTTCTTTCCTTGGGAAGGCGTGCTGCCCTACCCTCTTGTGGGATACCCGCTTGCTCACCACCGCTTCTCGTTCTCCTTCGTCAGATTCACGACGCGAGGCGGTGCTTTCCCGTCATCATACGGTTAGGGTCTACCCCATGCGAGTTGCAAAATTACGTATTTATTTTATCACGCCCAAACTTTCGCCTTGATTTTTAGGCAAATGCTTCATTTAGGGCCGCTTTTAGAGCTGTGAGTATCAATTAGAGCACCGACGATGGGCTGTTGTCACGATTTTTGTGCGGCACGATTTTCTCACATTTCTGCGCGGGGTTCGCCATCGGTAGGCGTGTTTTCGCTTGCTCCGCTCATGATTGCGAGGTGGATTTAGGCTTTCTGTCCGCCATCGATATGCACCACCGTCTGGGGATAGGGTATGTTGATTCCCTCGCGGCAGAACATGTCGTAGAGGGCTTGCTGCCCTTGGTAGAACACGGCCCAATAATCGTCCGTCTTCACCCATACGCGCACTACGAGGTTGACACTGCTGTCTGCCAGTGCATCGATACCTACAAAGGGGCGTCGCTCGTCGGGCGACTGGAGTATGCGTTGATCCGAAGCGAAGAGTTCCAAGATTTTGCTCCGCACGAGATCGATGTCCTGCCCGTAGTCTACGCCGATGATCCATTGCACGCGACGTGTTTCCTCACGCGAATGGTTGACCACGGTCGATGTGCTGAGCGAACCGTTGGGAATGTAAACCGTCTTGTTGTCGTAGGTGGTCAGGATGGTATGGAATATCTGAATCTCGCGCACACGTCCGAGCGTGCCTTGCGCCTCGATGATATCGCCCACACGATAGGGCTTAAAGAGAAGTACGACTAAGCCTCCGGCAAAGTTTTGCAGATTGCCCGAAAGTGCCATACCTACCGCCACACCCGCTGAAGCCAGCAGGGCTGCAAACGACGTGGTATTGATGCCCAGCGCACTAATGACGGAGATAACGAGTAAGAGTGTGAGCAGAATGCGCACGAGGCTTCGTAGGAAGCTCTGTACGCCTACGTCGACGTGGCGCCGGTTGAGCATGGCTGCTACCAAGCGATTGATGATCTTGATAAGAAACGTTCCTACAAGATAGATAATCAGCGCGATCAAGATATGTCGACCGGCCGACAGACTGAGTTCGAGCAGCTTGTCGAGCAGACGATCTATACGCGACGCACTGGCGTGCTGCACCACCTGATCTACTGCTGTAGGGAGTGATTCGAGAAATTGCATGCGGATTTTTCAGAGTTATGTCTGTCCTATAATTATATAAGGTAACGCGTTGAAGGAATTTCTGGTTAACGGATTAACAAGTTGACAGGAAAACAAGTAAGTATGTCGAGTCCAATCGATTCTTTTTTAACGAGACAAGTAGTCTAAGACATACTTACTTGTCAACCTGTTAACCTGTTAACTTGTCAACTTGTTTACTAATTCCGCCAACGCGTATTATTATAGGTAATATATCGAAACTTATTTCTTGCTCAGCACGCCTTCATCTGATATCAGGAGGCAGCCTTGCGGAAAGTCGAGCTGCGTGAGGCGTCGCACCTCTTGCGCTGCGCGATGTTTACTATCTAGGCGAGGGCCCTGGCCACGAAGTTGCACGAACGAATGAATGCGACCTCCGACGAATCTACCCGCAGAGTCGAGTTTCACCTCAAGCAATGGGGCAAGGCCCGAAATCCCTGTAAGGCTGATGCCATAAGGTGTGCAGAAATTGCCCAAGCTATAGGCTATAAGGTGCTCTTTGTAGATCTCCATGGCACGTGCCACGTGAGGTCCATGGCCAAACACTACGTCGGCACCGGCATCAATGCAGAAGTGGGCAAAACTGCGCAGTGAACCACGATCTTCTCCACAGAACATTTCGCGTCCCTCTGGCAAGCGCGCTGCCTTGGCGCCTTCTGCTCCGCCGTGGAACCCTACGATGACGTAGTCACACCTATTCACGAGGAAAGTGATGATACGGCGCACGGAAGCGATGTCTTGATGGCGGAGCGTATATTCGTTATGCCCAAACGAGCAGAAGCCGTAAGTCTTTCCATTCCTGCTTATAATAGCGCATTCCGGACCGATGCCCTTGATACCACTGTGCTTTATGTCGAGATGATCAAGGCAGCTCATTGTAGAGCGTATGCCTTGCTCTCCAAAATCGCGAGCGTGGTTATTGGCCATTCCCAAGTAGTCGAAGCCTGCCTCCTTCAGGCGGGGGGCAAAACTGGTGGGAGTACGGAAAGCGTAGCATACCTTGGAGAGTTTCTTATGAGTATCGCCACCATCACAGAGTGTACCCTCAAGGTTGCCCGCTGCCATGTCGGCGCGGCTCAAGATAGGGGTGGCATCAACGAACAATTGCCGTCCATCATGGGGCGGCAATTGCACTGACGGATACGTCGTACCCATCATTATATCTCCGGTAAATGCTACTGTAACGCACTTTTCTTCATGCTGCGCCATAGCCATAAGGGCTGTAAGGCCGCATACGATGCTGACAAGTAACTTTTTCACTATTCTGGGGATAAGTCTGTATTTCTTGCGTGGAGCACGCGAGGCTGCTCATCAAGCCCCTCGCCGCGCTCATAGCCAACGAGTGCTATAGAGACGATTAGTTCTCCACGATGCGGCGTGCGCCGATGTAGCGACGACTGTAATAAGGCTCGTTAGAGTTCGACACCTTCACGCCTGAGAGTGATGCGTGTACAAATGAGAAATTATTGCTCGCGGGATCTACGTCCATCACGATGCCCACATGACCGACGGAGCGTGCATTGCCACGTCCACCGAAGAATACGAGGTCGCCCTTCTTGAGGTCTGATACGCGGCCGATCGGTGTGCCTTGAGTATACTGCGAACGCGAAGAGCGCAGGATGCTCACATTCTGCTGGCGATATACGTAGCTCGTAAATCCTGAGCAATCGAACGCATAGGGGCCTGACATGCCAGAGCGATAAGCGGCGCCCAAATACTGGAGAGCGGTCTGCACTACGTTTTCACCGAAGTTGGCATTGTAGGGAACTGCAGCTTCTTTTTCTGCTGAAGTTGTAGTCTCTTGCATTGCACCGAGGGGTGCTACTTCTTTTACTATTTTCTCTGCTGTGGGACGCGTGGGGAGCGATTCGGGCATAATGTCCTGAGCCGAAGCTGTAAAGAACGAGGCCATGCCCAACGCTATGCACGCGGCATATTTCTTTATTTGCACAATAAGTTGGATTTAAAGGGTTCTAATCTCATGGGCTGAAAGCGTTTCGATCTACAACGTACAAGACTTGCGAAACTGGCACCTCGTGCCGGCTTTCAGCCACTACAACGCTGACTTTCTCGCGAGAAGAGCATCTGCAAGATCTTTTCTCTCTGAAAATCAACATTCGCAAAGATAATAAACTTCACGCCGAAATCCAAATAAATTAAGAACTTTTCCGATTATTCCATCACCGAGAACGTATATTTGCACGCATTATATATATGTGTGCAGCACGGAAGTGGTTATTATTCCCATAGGGAATCGGCTGTCACGGCCCTCTGACGATGCTCATCGGGGTGAGATTCAGCATGTTTCGGATGCACGGGAGCATCCTTTTCTATGCTTTCATGCGTAGCATGTTCTGCCGAATGCTCGGATGCAGCACGTCGGGTTGTGGTATCCTTGGCTGCCTTAGCTTCCTGCTTCGGAGCTTCTTGAGGCATTCCGCGAAACTGCGGGAGCGGGGCATTCTCATCGCCCACGGTCACAGGCATGCCTTGATAAGCATAATTTTTGTAGATGGTCACGATGTTTTCGCTCAACACGCGGATGCAGCCCTCCGAGGCTCGCTTACCGATGCTTCGCGGCGAATTGGTGCCGTGAATGCCGATACCGCCCAATCGGCCCGTAGCCAAACGCAAGAAGTGTGGGCCATAACAGCCTTTCACTGCCCGTCCATCGCGTGTGCGGTGCACCCAGTCAGTACTATTAAATATGCCCGAGATGTGGAAATTACCCTCGGGCGTGCGATAGTCGCCCTTCGCCTGCTTATTGCCGCGCCGTATGCCGCAAGCAATGCCGCAAGTGAAGAGCACGCTGTCCGTCTTGTCGAGCACATAAAGGCGCATACGTGACTTCGACACGTAGATGTGCATGCCGTCGTATTTCTCCATGAGAGCACGCTGTTTTTCTTGTTTTGCGGAATCGGTAAGTGCTTCGATCTCTTCTTCTGTGGGATTGTCCTGTGTGCGAATGAGGCTATCTTCGCGTTGGATTTCTGTTTCCTCTGCTTCGCTTTCAGTAATCTGCTCCGATTGTTTCTTGCCACAAGCCTGAAGCAGCAACATGAGCAAAGAAATAAGGTAAATATACTTTAGGTATTTCATTTTTCTTCTCTAATAATAGGTCAAGATAATGCAAGTGCGAGCGCAATGAAGCTCGATTCAATTGCCGAGCCGCAGCTTATCTTGTGCAAAGATAATGCAAGTGCGAGCGCAGAACATCAAGTTTACTTGAATGTTATGCCGAGCCGCAGCTTATCTTATGCAAAAGTACGAAGAATGTTTCAATACCCGACCCCTTCCTATAATAAATGTAAACGGCTGAAGCCCAAAATCACCATTTTCAATGACATTGGACAAGGTTGGATAAAAATGGAGCCGTTCTGCCTATATTTCATGGCTTCTCAATGCGCCACCCAAATAAGCTTTTATATTGCGCTTCGCGCTTGTCTCAAACATTAATCTACATTAATCTATCATTAATCTATCATTTATACTTCTTTCTGTGTATAGATTGGTCATGAATTGATTACAAACTGAAGTTTCGGATTTAGGAATCTCCATCATAAAATTGCACTGACCAGGCTGAAATTGGAATGTGAGATTCTAAATCCGAAACTTCAATTACCTAAGAAATCTCGTTATGAGAAAAGTTTACTATTTCTTCGCCGTAGAGAATCGATAAATAAGGTGGAACATGAAGAAGCGCCCTACACTGGCAGACGTGCCATAGAAGCGAGCATCGGTGCTTACGTAGTTCCAAGTAGATTCGCGCTGATTGAGCAAATCGCTCACGTCGACCTTGACCGCGAGGGCTTTGCTGCGCAAGAACGACTGCGAGATGCTGACATTCCACACCGTGTGCCACGGACGAGCTATAGGGGCAGAACCATTGCGCTGGTAGCGGCTCTCCACACTCGTTTTAAGTTCCATGCTCCACGGCAATGTATACTGCAATTTGCCCTCGATGGTCTCCATAAGTGAAGTGGCACGCGAGGCTTTAGGATTAGCCGAATTAGTAGAGGAAAGGAAGAGCATGTTGCTCACGTTGCCCACGAACTTTCCCAATCGTACATTGAGGCCTTGCACCAAGTAGACCATGTGAGCGCGCTGCCCATAGAGCACGGGGGAGCCCTGCGTGGCCACGGCATAGGCGGGCTGCGACTGGAGGCTATAGTAGTTGCTCAGACTGAGATTGACGCGCTGCTTGCGGTCGAGCGGTGTGGAAAAGGTGAGATCGGGCGAAAGTCCCCATCCGCCCCTCCCCAAGTTGACGAGTTCGGAGGTAGTCACACCCGTCTGTTTGTCATACGTTTGGCGAGAGATGACGTTGTTCGTAGTCTTATTCATGCGCACATTCACCATGAAGAGCTGTCCGTGCTTAAAGTTCCTTTCGTAGCCGGCAGACAAGGAATTGGTGTGCAGATTGTGCAGGTCAGGGTTGCCTCGCGAGATGTAGAGTGGATTGCTGTTGTCGGGCAGCGTAATGGTCTGCATGAGCGAGGTGGGCGTGACCATGTAACTATAGTTGAGCGTAAAGGTGCCCACAGAGTCGGTTTCGTAACGAAGGTTGGCTTGCAGATTATAATCTGTGGCATGGCGCTCGGGGTGGAGGGGCTGATAGTCGCCCTTAAGATAGTCAATGCGATCGTAGACCCAAGCCAGTTGGTTTTGCGCATTGAGCGTAAGCCCCTTCTTGCGGTAGACGAGCGAAGCATTGATTAGCTGACGGCGGCTAAGCGTGAGAGAGTTGAGCGTCTGGTCGGGGTCGCGAGCCGTTTGCTGCCAACCATCGGTCGTAGGCAAGAGGCCGAGCTGCGCCAGATAAGCATCGTAGATAGCAAAGTCTCCCCCAAGGCGTTCGAGGCGATAGGCACGTGCATTGCTATGATTGCGGCTGATGGTCGACCCATACGTGAGGCGCAATGCTTGGAATACGGGCAGAGGAATGTCGAGGTCCAAATAGTTCTGCAGATTGAGTTCATGCAGAGCCGTAGCGGTATAGCGATTATAGAGCGGATCGAGCAGCGCAGAAGTCTGCTGGTAAGAGGTGTAACTCTGGAGGTTGTGTTCCTTCTGATTTCCCGAAGCATAATAGAGCGTGCTGCGCAGAGAGATGCGCCAATTGTTCTCGCTCAGTCGCTGCGTGAAGTAGAGGTAATTGTTCACCACGTGTTGTCCCTTGTGCGACTGGCTTTCTTCGCGCAGCAACGTGCTCGCAGCCCCTTCTTGCGTGGGCCACCCCGAGGCGGCATACTTTAGGAGCGAATCGAGCGGCGAGGCATAGCCATCGGCAGAGGTAAAAGCACAGTTCCACTGCCCCTCTTGCTTATGATCGCGGCTGTCAAAAGTGGTGTAATAGTAAGAGGGACGTAAGTCTATGTGCGTCCATGCAGTGGGTTGCCACGAGAGGGAAATATTTCCTCTATAGATATGCTCATCGTTTTTCGTCTGCAGACGGCTGATAGTAGTTCGCGTCGTACCATCATCAAGGAAATTCTCACTGGTGCCTGACGTTTCGTCACGATGACCGCGATAGTCCCATTCCGCAGAACCATCCAGTTTAAAATAGCCACGCTTGTTCTCCTCTCGCCCATTCGTCCACATCCACGAAGCGCCAGGCAACATGTAGCGCGTGTCACCACTCGAACTACCCGCTCCGCCATTTTCTCCCCAGTCGCCCGAATCGCTTACGCTCTGATACTGCGCTGTATTCGTGAAGCCCCCATAGGCGCTCACACGCGAGCGTTCCGTAAAGGTGTTGGCAAAGCCGCGGTAGAGCCACCGATGGTCGGTGCCTTGTCCCACATCGGCATTACCCGTCCAAGTGCCTAAGTACTGCTTTTTCAGCACCACGTTGACCACGCGTTCGCGCTTACCATCATCGAGCCCAGTGATTTTAGCTTCATCGGTCAAGTCGTCGTAAGCCCTCACATGCTTGATGATATAAGCGGGGAGCATATCCAGCGCCCGTTTGGTATCGCCGCGTTGGAAGTCAGTGCCATTGACGAGCAATCGGTTCACCACCTTACCTTTATAATAGAGCCGTCCCTGCTTCATCTCCAGTCCGGGCATGCGGTCGATCATGTCTTTGAGCATATCCCCCTGCGCGGCGCCGAGCGCATCCATATCATAGATGACCGTATCGCCACGTGTCACGAGCACCATGCGCGTGGCCGTGACAGTAGCCTCGCCCAGTTCGCGCTGCCGAGCAGAGTCGGGCAGCAAAGAGTCTGTCCGCTCCGCGCTTCGTGCATGAGCCAACGAGGGAATGATTGTGAAGAAGAGGATAAGGAATAGGCGATGCATCATAGAGGGGAGGGAATAGGGTTTGTTAATAGCGAGGCAAATTTAGGAAAATATAGAGAGGCTGCAATACGTTGAGAAGAATATTCGTGCGTTTATCCTAATAAATAAGAGACTCCTCAGCCTTTCGCAGATCATCCAGGAGAGCTAAATAACAGCTGCATATCGGTGCGTTGTTGCTATATTCTGTAACAAATCGACAAAAGTTTCCCACCCCCAATAAAGCGGATGAGAAACTTTGGTTGATTGCATCAAGTAGATATATTGCGTTTGATTGTGCTGTCCAATAAAAGTTTTAGATTATGAGTACACTTGAAAAAGTCAGAGCACTATCAATTTGAAAGTTATATAGCAAGGACAGACTTATAAATGCCAAATGTATCGCCCGTAAGATAATGCTCACACGTGCCGAGCATACCTAAAACGATAGGGCTGAATTCCTCGTTTGGGATTCAACCCTATCGTTTTTGCTAAAGTGGGGGGAGTAATAATTCTGAAATAGGGATTTCTGAATAGTAGAACTATCAAAACAGTTTTTTTAGAACCACCCTAAATACAGACTCAGCTACCATGAGCAGAGGTGCTCATTATAACTGAAAAACCGCGTGTTTACGTCGCGACTACTTAATAATCATCTTTTTGCCATTGACGATGTAGACTCCACTATGAGGATTCTGCACCTTGCGTCCTTGCAGATCGAAGATGACTGAAGGCTGCGCGTCGATCGTCACAGTCGGGATGCCTGAGAGCTGCTCGTAGTCGAAGAGATAATAGGGCTGCGGCTCGGCTGCTTTTATGCGCAATACGGGATGAGGAATGGGGTATTTGTTGTCGGTGTAAGCATAGAACCCTGCGCCTTGCTCGCCATTGGCATTAAATGCGTAGTACGTGTAGGTGGTGCTGGTAGAGATTGTGGCAGATGCGTTTATGCTACCGATGAAGTTGTTGTTTTGGGTTGAGACGGATGTGCCTGCAGCAGTAGCTGGTATTAATGTGGCCTCTTCTAATCCATTTTCAGAAATGAGCAATACACCTGTATTCTTGGGCACGATCCGATTGGCTACACCCACCTCGTTGATATTGAGATTGTTAGTTTGTGTATCGACCGTTACGCCATAAGCTTTTACGCCCTCGGGCAGCTGTGTGGCAAATGGCAGATAGATGGTTTGGCAAGTAACGGTGTTGGCGCGCTGCAGTTCCACCTTGTTGTAATAGGGCACTTCCTGCAGTTCAAACACGTTAGAGTAGCCATCTTCATAACCAATATCTGATTTGTTCCAAGAATCAAATGATCCATCTGATTTGAGCACGAAAGCACCTGGGTCTGTTCCGCCTGCGCGTTTGCCCAAAATGGTAAAGTATCCATACAGATCGTAAGCGCCCATGCTGCTCAGCTGGAAGTCGCAGTAGGTAGGATTGTAGGTCGACATGAAGCCCTTGTTGCTATTCTGTCCACCCTTTCCACCGCGCCAGATGAGGTAGTTACCATTTAGTGCACTGACAAAGACGTATTTGCCTGATTCGAGTCGTTGGCAAACGAAGATGTCGTTGGTGGTATAGGTAGCGTTAGTGGCTTTGCGAGCAGTCAATGTGCCCGAAGTGCTTGCGGTGAGCACGTAGTTTGTGCCGTTCTTCTGCAGATTGCGAATTACGAAGGCTTTACCGCTTTCGGGCATTACGAGGTCGGCGCGTTGGTAGGCTTCGAGTGCATTTCGCATGGTGAGGAAATCGTCGAATGAGGTTTTGCCACGCGCTTCGTTGATGGCAGCGACAAGCTTTTCACGTGCTTCGCCATCGTCGGGCGGACAACCTATGCCGTGGTGAGTAAGCTGCTCTTCAGCTTGCTCGATGAGCTGCTTGATGCGGTTTTCAGCAAAGTGCTTTTGCTGATATACGCGTACGAAGTCGAAGTCGGTCTCGTAAGTGTGAGTGATGTCGGGGTTTTTAGCCCAAGTACCCATACCCACGCTTTGGTTAAGGATGATATAATAATTGTGGTCGTATGGCCACTGACCCTTAGCTAAGTCGTCAGGATTTTTTGACTTACTGTGGCTAAATACCTGCTTGCCATCTACATACCAATAGAAGTTTTGGTCATCCCATTCAAGCCCGTAGGTATGGTAGCGGTCTTGCTTGCAGTCTTCGTTCATTCCTCGGCTACCTGCTGCACAGTGCACGGTGTGCCATGCTCGATCGCGTGTATCAATGGTCTCAAAGATATCAATTTCGCCATAAGCGGGCCAATCGGCACTTTGATCGTCGGGAATCATCCAAATGGCAGGGAAATTGCCCACGAAAGGATTCGTCTTGGCACGGCATTCTATTTTACCATACAAAAAGCTGAATTTTCCGCTTGTATGGACAGCACCCGTAATCATAGGCACGGTGTCAGTGCCCTCAGGGGTGGGGATGGCACGCGTACAGAGTTTACCATCTTTCAGATAAACTACTTCGGGGCTGTCGGAGATATAACGTCCCTATGCGATGTGCGAAGCTAAACGCGGTGCACGACACCATTTCGTATTATCGGGTTCGGTACCAGAGCCAGTTTCAAATTCATCGTCGAATATGCACTCATACTCTTCGCTTCCATTGGGCTCAAAGTAGACCTTTGCCAGAACATCACCATCAATGCTATCGGCTGGCAGATCATACGAAGCGATGGGAACACTATATTCCTTCCATTGCAAGTTGCCATGTACATATTGTTCACCGCGCAGATTATAGCCATGGCGGATAATCATTTGCTTCGCTTCGTACCCCTCGGCAAAGGGAGTCGGCATGAGGTTGATGCTACTTGTGCTGAAGGGCGCGATGGTATAGAGGAGCCCCTCAGGGTTCGATGAGTAAATGTTACCATTACGCGTGTCGGTATCCAAAGTAGCAGTCTGACCATACAGGTTGAGCAAGAAATCGACGGCATAGCCATCTGCTGAGCCCTCGGGCAAAGCTTTCTGCCCATAAATCAAGCGAGCGCGATAATGACCAGCAGGCTTGTCAGTGGGAAGCGCATAAGCGGGCAATGCTTGAGCTTCAGCGCCAGAAGCCGTCTGGTTGCAAAGTTCGCAGATTCAAACTGTCCGTTGTTGTTCCAGTCAATGTAAAGATAGCAAGAAAGCCCTTCAGCCCCTTGCCACATAATGTTGAGATTCGACCCCATAAGGCTAGCAATGAGGTTATTGCTTAGGTCGTTATAGGCTCGCTCTTTTTGAATGGGCAGAGCAGAATTGCCTCTGTTGGTTTGGAGCGTAACTTGCTGTAAGGCTGATTGCGCCGTTGTTGGAGTGTCTTGATTAAAAGAAAGGGGGTAGTCCTGCGTGGCAGTTTGTGCATTTAATGCCAATGCTGCAAACACCGAGGCCGACGATACGAAGCACCGCAGCACATCACCGATATAAGCTCGTTTCATAATTTAAGGTTTAAGTCTCTTGCAGCTAAAAGCTAATTATTTTAGTAACAAAGGTATAGATTATTCTAATCCACCTGTTGATATTATTTCATCTTATTCCTTTGTAAAGAGTCGGGTGGCTGAACTTTTCGTTGCTGCAAGGATAGCGAAAATGGTAAGTCAGACGATCTATATTGCAAAGGTAAAAGAAAAAACTGAGAGAATCTACTACTTTATTGAGTTTCTTTCGTTATCCGGCATTTTTTGTTCGCACGGACACAGTCTGTGAGGCACTACCTCAGACTTTATAGGAGAACATACAACACGGCTTGCAGGGTATGCTTACTTAGATAATGCTCATGCCGAGCATACAAAGAAAGCCTCTCTCAGAAAAGTATCTGAAAGAGGCTTGTAAAGAAATTGGCGGCGACCTACTCTCCCGCGGGTGTGCAGTACCATCGGCGCGGTTGGGCTTAACTTCTCTGTTCGGAATGGGAAGAGGTGATCCCCAACGCTATAACCACCAGAATATTTTTAGGACAACACAAAACAAGAACGAAATTCTTGAAGTATTAAGTATAAAGTATTAAGTATTACACTCTTAATCTTATCCTTGCTCTTGCAAACAATAAGGAATACTTTCTTCTTAACTCTTAAACTTCTAAACTTATTAAACTAATAAACTTATTAAACTTAACAAACTTGCTTGTTTTTTGTACTAACTTTTAGCAGCCACATCCCTTGCAGCGGGGACGGGAACAAGTTTCGGGCAATTAGTAAGGCTCGGCTTTGACATCGCTGTCTTTACACCTGCCTCCTATCAACGTCATCGTCTTTGACGACC
>JBNMGC010000041.1:0-14087 GCA_050873845.1 Alloprevotella sp. | reverse complement strand
TCCTGTGCTCGCGCTCACTCCCGACGCTACTGCTGCCGACGGCGGTCAGGCTATCGACGCCTTCTGCTGCAACAATGTGCTCTTCGAGCCTGGCGCTGCTGTGGGCCATACGCCCCGACTCAACTACCACCAGGCTTGGACAGAAGTGAGCCTCCAGCCCAACCGCTACTATCTGCTCTCGCCCACACTGCAACAGACGTATTCGGGCGACTGGTTCGTGCCCGCCGAGATGAAGGGCGAGCATACGGCGGAGCCTTTCACCGAAGTCAATGCCACGACCTCTCCCGAGAACCGCTTCAGTCCGCGCATCTATCAGCGCCTATGGGACCGCACGGCACCCGTGCGATTGGCGAGTGCGGAGGAACAGACGGTGAGCCTCACCGAGACGCGATGGAGCCAACGCTTCAACCACCTGAAGTATGCCTACGCCGCTGGCGAGGGATTCTCGCTCTGGGCAGACAATGAGACGCTGCCCAAGGATCGCGCCGTAACGTTCCTCTTCCCGAAAATGCACACGGAGTACAACTACTTCAACGACTACGACCACTCCGTCATGCCCGGCCTTAAAGAGACCGACCTCGACCGCACAGGAGCGGGTCGATTCATTTACGAACCGCTCACTACGGAGGGCAACCTCTCTGCTCAGTACTCGGGCTACATCGATGGTTTGGAGCAGACGCAGACGCGCACCGTCTACCCCGCAGGGGCGCAACTCTCGCTCTCGCTCTCCGTGGGCGAGGGAGAAGACGAGCAGACGATGTTCCTGGCGGGAAACCCCTTCCAGAGCTACATCAGCATCGCTGAACTGCTTAAGGAGAATGCCGCCACGATCAAGGCGGTGAAGCTCTATGACGGCAATGCGGTGAACTCCTCCGTGAGCACCGACGGACAGCTCGTGGGCGACGCCGAGCGAATAGCCCCGGGCGAGGCTTTCTTCGTAGAAGCTAACGCGGCTTGCAAGGACTTGACGTTGAAATTCTCCGAAGGAATGCTCACGGATGAGGCATCTGCTGCTGCTTCTAATGACTTGAATGCTCTTGCTTCGAATGTTCTTTCTGAGAAGGCTCTTACTGAAAAGGCTCCTGCGGCTTTGCGCCTTTCGCTGAGAAATGACTCCACGGAGATGGAGGCGGCCTCTTATCTGCTCCCGACCGAGGGCGGAGTAGGGGAGAACTTGACCTCAAGTACGCTATTCGATGCCGATGTGCGGCCGCAAATTGCGCTCTTCTCCATGCGCGAGGGAGAGGCCATGGACTTGCAGTCTATCTCCATGGCGGGCACGCCCCTTGGCATCTACTGCGCCGAAGCAGGGCAGTATACGTTGCGTGCCGAAGCGCGGGGGGCATTCAGCCTTTCCGACTATGAACTGCTGGATCGCCTCACGGGGGTGCGCACACCGCTTTCGGAGCCTCTGACGTTTCACACCTCAGCCTCGGGCATGATGGTGGGACGCTACGTGGTGGTACGTCGCAGTGGATCTACGGCCGACGTGGCGGGCATCGATCAGCTCGCGGCTTCGGGTTCTTCCTCCGCGGCTGCTATGGCTTCGATGGTAGAACTGAGCGTGGTGGGGCATGAACTCACGGTGAGTGCTCCCGTGGCTGTATTGCGCAGCGTGGAGGCTTACGGCACGGATGGCCGACTTGTAGCCACCTCGTCCACAGCGCAGCCCACAGTTCAGCCCACAGCGCAGCATCGCCTCCGCAGCATTTCCCTCCGTTTGGAGAGTGGCTTCTATCTGCTCCGCGTGAATGGCATAGGTGGATGGCGCATCTGGGTGGAGTGAGGCGCAGAGGGACAATGCTGTGTGATCGCCGCGTTGACATAGCAAGTCTACTTACTATTTCTGTGGCGATGCGTCTCGCGTTACCCGCATTCAAGAGGTGAGCCCATAGGAAGTGGGGGCGAAGCGTCTCGCTTCGGCAAGGCTTGCGAAAGCTCAATGCTGAGCAAGGCTTAAGAGCAAAGGCAGTCTTTCTTTTATGCCACATCGGGGCATCGAGCCCCTCATGGCATGCCGAAGCGAGACGCTTCGCCCCCACTTCCTATGAACTTACCCCTTGATCAGTGTGTAGCGCCGATGCGGGGCTCATATGCTGCAATCTCAGCCAATACCGGGGGCGACGCGTCCTCGCGTCGGCAGCAACCAGTGATCCAAGAGGAATACTAAAAAGTAATGGGGACGAAGTATTTAGCTTCGCCCCCATTTACTATGGTTCCCCTTTTGACTGCAGTTGCTGCCGACGCGGGGACGCGTCGCCCACAGAACTAACTGATGGAGTGGTACTTACTTCTTGGGGAAGTCGAACTGCTCGAGCTTGAGCTGACCGAGCTTTTCGAGCTGACCTACGTAGAGCTTGAAGTGGTCGGCGGCCATGTGCTTCTGCAGTGAGGCCTCGTCTTGCCAGGTCTCGCAGATCATGAATACGTCGGGGCGCGTGGCGCTCTCGAAGGTGTCGTAAGAGATGTTGCCCTCGTCATTGCGTGATGCGGCGGTCAGGGCTATTGCTGCTTGCAGGGCCTCGTCGTAGTGGCCCTCAGAAGCTTGGAAGAAACAGTTTAATCTAAGCATTTTTGAGTTTAATAAGTTTATGAGTTTAATAAGTTTATGAGTTTAATAAGTTTATGAGTTTAATAAGTTTATGAGTTTAGCGGACGCCTTTGTGGGGCATATTAGCCAAAGAGAAGCGCCATCTAAACACATTATTCATCAGAAGAGATACGTCACCTGTAGCTGGAAGGAGTTGGTCTTATACTCCAGTTCCATGTCTTGGCTCTCGCCGGTGGCATTGTCGGTGAGGATGGCTTTGCCGGCCTTGCCGAGGGCAAAGTTGTAGCCAATGCCGGCTTCGAGGTGCTTGAAGAGACGGAGACCCGCACCGACGTTCCACGTAGTGTTCATATTGCTGCGGCTGAAGTTGGAACCCGAACCTACGTTTTTCCACTTCATATTCTGCAGGGCGAAGCCAAACTGCGGACCCGTGGCGAGGTATACGCTGGCGAGCTTACCCAAGCCGATGGAGTAGCGCAGGTTGATGGGGATCTCGAAGGTGCGATACTTCTTGGTCTCCGAGGCATTGTAGTAGTTAGGCTCTACGCTGCCTCCGCCCATATAGTCGTAAGATACGTAGGCCTGTGTGATGTTGAGGCTTCGCTCAGAGTATTCGATGGCAGCGTCGAGGCCAATGCCGAGGCCCGAGGAGAAGGTGATCTTCGGTCCGACGAACCAGCCAGCCTTGTTGTCGGAATCGAAGTAGCCCTTGGCAGAACCTTTGAGCTTGAGCTTCGTCTGGTTCCAACCAGCGGTGATGCCGTAGCTGAACGACTGTGCTTGAGCGGTTGTGGCAGCACCTGCGAGGAGCAAGGCGGCGATTGCGAGATGTTTCTTCATAAGATATATATATATTGTATGTAATTGTTAACCTAAGAGCCCGTCAGCTCTCTCAGAGCGGGAAGAAGAGCGGAATGACGAGTATCGCCACGATGCCCATGACGATCTGTAGGGGGAGGCCCACCTTCACGTAGTCCATGAAGTTGTAGTGGCCAGCGTTCATCACCATGGCATTGGGCGGTGTGCAGATCGGGGTGGCGAAGCAAGCACTTGCTGCCACGGCTGCCGTCATCATGAAGGGTGTGGGCGACACGCCGAGCTGCGTGGCTGCTGCCCAGGCTATGGGTGCCACGAGGATGGCTGTGGCAGAGTTGGAGATAAAGGTGCTCAGCACTGAGGTGACGATGTAGACACCCGCCATGGCTGCCACGGGGCCGTAGGCATGCAGCCCGTTGACGAGCGATGTGGCTATCCACTCCGATATGCCTGTCTTCGAGAGCGCCGTGCTCATGGGCATCATGGCGGCAATGAGCACAATGCTTTCCCACCCGATCATCTTGTAGGCAGCATCGACCGAGCGCACGCAGCGCGTGAGTACCATCACAAGGCCCGCCAAGATCACCACGGCCACGGGTTTCACCCCAAGCTGGTCGGCAAAGACCATGCAGCCCACCATCAGAGCCATGATGGCGGCAGCGAGGGGAGCCTTGTGGTCGAGCGCCACGCTCTCGGCGTCCTCGGAGGGCGAACCGATAACTATCCACTCGCGATTCTTCTTCGCCATGCTCTCTATGCCTCGCCACTCGCCGTGCACGAGGAGCATGTCGCCATTCTTCACAGGCGTGTCGAGCACGTTGTCGAAGAGATATTTGCCCTGACGCTTCACCGCCAGCACCGTCACGCCGAAGCGCTCCTTGAAGTTGGCGCTGCGCAGCGTACGGTTGATGAGTGCCGATTCGGGCGATATGAGCACCTCGGCGATGCCTATCTCGTAGAAGTCGAGCTTGCCCTTACCCTCGCGCTCAGGGTCTTCGTAGACACACAGGTTGTGGTCGGCAGCGAAAGCCTCCACCTGTTCGCGATGGCCCAGGACGTAGAAGGTATCGTCGGCCTGCAGGATGGTAGAAGCGTCGACCGATTCCTGGATGTTGGTGCTAAAGATGGTGCGGTTGGCACGGCGAATCTCGAGGATCGTCACGCCATAGTGGCGCCGAATGCCCAGTTCACCCACGGTCATGCCCTCGAGGTGAGCACTGCCGCTCTGGGCTTTGAGGCGAAACACGAGGTCGTCTATGTGATACTCATGCAGGAGCGAGGCAAGTCCGTTGTCGGAGGCCGTATCGGCGCTCTCCTTGGCCCGTTTCCCGAGGCAGAAGCGGCAGAGCGGATAGAGCAGCATCAAGCCCACCGCCATGCATATCAAGCCGATGGGCAGGAAACTGAAGAAGCCGAAGCCCTCGCGCCCATTGTCGCGCAGGTAGCCATCTACGATGAGGTTGGGCGGCGTACCGATGAGGGTAAGCAGTCCGCCCATCGAACTGGCGAATGCCAGCGGCATCATGAGTTTGCTCGGACTGATACCCGCACTCTTGGCCATGGCCAGGATGATGGGCAGGAGCAGTGCCACGGTGCCCGTGTTGCTCACGAAGGCCGCCACCACAGCGGTGACGATCATCACCAGGAAGAAGAGCTTCGGTTCGCTCCGTCCAGCGAGTTTCAGGAGTCGGCCCGAGATGGTGCGCGCCAGTCCCGTCTGAAACACGGCACCGCCCACCACGAAGAGACCGATCATCATCACCACGGCAGAGTTGGAGAATCCCGCCAAAGCCTCGGCAGGTGTGAGCACATTCGTCGCGAGCAGCAGAGCCAAGGAGCAGAGCGCCACAATGTCGGAGCGCACCTTGTCCACCATAAACGCCACGATAGTCAGGGCGAACACGGCAATCACGATGGCCGCTTGCCCCTCGGGGGAAGAGAAGAATTCCATAGGGTATAGATAGGTTAAGGGTTAGTGTGGAGGGATGAGGGGGAAACTTCTATCTCAAAGGAAGTGGGGGCGAAGCGTCTCGCTTCGGCCAGTCACGCGAGGCTCGATGCCGAAGCGAGACTGAAGATGCATGGCAGATAGAGGGCGTGTCGGGGCATCGAGCCCTCTCCACGCCTGCCGAAGCGAGACGCTTCGCCCCCACTTCCTATGAAAACTTATTGAGCCCGTCCCCCTCTCGCCGAGCAAATATATGCACAAAGTTCGGTTTAGCAAAGTATTTTGTACGTACTTTCACAAAATTATTATTATATTTGCCGCCGAAAGCCTTATGAAGGCTTCTTATTGTCGCGCTCTGGTGAGCACGGACACCCCCCTTGAATATCATATAAATCTAATCACATAAACAGTTACTTTATTCTAACATGAACAAACGACTACTCTCACTCTTGCTGGCGAGCATCCCCTTCGCAGCAACAGCATGGGCTGACTCACCCGTTCGCACCACTACCGTGAGCGGGACAGAGTTCTCGAGCGACACGCAGTGGTACTTCCTGCGCATTGGCTCGGAGGCCTACCGCATCTCCAACAATCGCAACAACCCCTTCATCACCCTGGGCGGCGTGAACAATGCCTCGTCTGCCGAAAACTTCTGGTGCTTCGAGGGCAACGAGACCGACGGCTATAAGATCTACAATATGAATGCCGGCACGAAGTTCGCCCTGGCTGCCCCCACCACGATGTTGGGCGATAAAGGCGCAGAGTCGTATGCCGTGCTCAAGGATGCCGACAACCCCGGCGAGGGATATACCAATCGCTGGGATATCACCGCCAGTACCAACATCGACGGTGCTTACTACTTCGCAGAACACGGCATCGCTGCCAATAAGCTCAACAATCGCGGTCGTAAACTCGCCTTCTGGAACGGCGGAGCCGACGCCGGTTCGTCTATCTCCATCGTGCCGCAGGTAAGCCTCGAGAAGAGCGTAGCCGCCATCGATATGACCACGGGCGCATTCGCCTCGACCACGGGGTCTGCCACCTACTTCAAGCTCTGGGAAGGCACCGCTTCGCCCAACCTCAAGCTCTCGAGCGGATCGGCCAACAACATGAAGGCCTCTTCCGACGGCAAGAGCATCGAAATCTATGCCGGCGGAAGCGGTTGCACCTACACCCTCTCGGCAGCCAAGGGCGTGATAGCAAGCTATAGCTTCAAGGTCAAGAAGGACGCGGAAAGCACTGCCGACATCAAGCTCGTAGCAGGCGGCAAGACCTATACCATCACCTCGGAAGAGCAGACCATCACCGTGGAAAAGGTTAACACCGCAAGCACCACCTTCCAGCTCTCGGGCGAGAACAAGGCAGTGACGCTGAGCGACTTCAAAGTGGACTACTACGCCACAGACTTTACTCAGACCGTAAGCACCTCGACCGGTACACTCGCCACTTCGTGGACCGACACGTGGACCTCAACCTCTACCTCGCCCACAGTGAAGCTCACGGCTTCTGCCAGAAACATGCAGAACCAGTCGGGCACATTCGCCATCGCTTCGGGCAAAGCCGGTTCTTCCACTTATACCCTCTCGACCAGCAATGCCAACATCACGGGCTATAGCTTCAAGGCTTCCGTGGCTTCGGGCAGCGTGACCATCACCCCCGCGGGAGGCACAGCCACTACGCTCACCACCGATCCGCAAGAGATCAGCGTAAGCGGACTGAGCGCAAGCTCCACCACCTTCGTCCTCGCGGGCGACAACAACCCCGTGACCCTCACCGACTTCACCGTGTCGGGCGCCATCTCAAGCGTAGATACCGACATCCGTCAGCCGGAAGACCAAATCGACCTGCTCGTGACCACAGGCAACCCCAACTACCGCATCCCCGCCATCGCACAAGCCAAGAACGGCAACCTCGTAGCTGTGGCAGACTACCGCTACTCGGGTGGCGATATCGGTACGGGCAAGCTCGACCTGCGCAGCCGCATCTCTAAGGACGGCGGCAAGACCTGGGGCGACATCCTGACCGTGGCCAACTGCGAAGAATACCAGCAGGGCGCTGAGGGCACTACCGAATTCCTCCACACCGGATTTGGCGACCCCTGTATCGTGGCCGACAGAGAAAGCAACAAGGTGCTCCTCCTCTCATGCTCGGGCAACGTAATGTTCACCTCGGGCACTCCCACGAAGCACCAAGCTATTGCCCACTTCCTCAGCGAAGATGGTGGCGAAACTTGGACGAAACCCACCGACCTCTCTCCGCAGATCTACAGCCTCTTCGATGGCTCTTCTGAGGGCGGTGCCAAGACGATGTTTATCGGTTCGGGACGCATCCACCAGAGCCGCTACACCAAGGTGGGCGACTACTACCGCCTCTACTGCTCCGTGCTCTTCATCGCAGGCAACGGCACTCGCCACAACTACGTGATCTACTCCGACGACTTCGGAACCAACTGGCACCTCCTCGGCGGCGCAGAGCAAGCACCCATCACGGGCGACTGCGACGAGCCTAAGGCTGAAGAACTCCCCGACGGAAGCGTAATCTGCAGTTCACGCGTCAGCGGCGGACGTCGTTACAACATCTTCCGCTTCACCAACACCGCCAAGGGCGAAGGCTCATGGGGCTCAGAAGCTTACTCCAACGCAAGCAACCAAGGCGCTATCGCCACAGGCAATAGCTGCAACGGCGAAGTGATGATCCTCCCCGTGAAGCGCAATGCCGATGGCAAGAAGATGTACCTCGCCCTGCAGTCAGTACCTATGGGTCCTGGCGGCCGTCAGAACGTGGGCATCTACTATAAGGGCTTGACCTCTTACGACGACTTCAGCACTCCCGCCAACCTCGCTAAGAACTTCGAGGGACACCACCAAGCCAGCTATCAGGGTTCGGCTTACTCCACCATGGCTCTCCAGGCCGACCACTCCATCGGTTTCCTCTATGAGGAGAACACCTTCGGCTTCGACTATTCTATCATCTACAAGAACTATAGCCTCGAGACCATCACCGATGGTAAGTACACCTACGACGAATCTGCCACAGCAGCCGACGTCATGACCGACCTCTCATCGATCTCTACCACCATCACTGCTCAACAGGGCAGCCAGGTGGGCGCCGTATTGCCCGAAAGCGCAGAGGCTGTAAACCAAGCCATCGAGACTTACAAGGCCAACGCTACTACGACCAACTACGAGGCCCTCAACCAGACCATCGCACAGGTGAAGCGCGTAGAGGAAATCCCCCTCCAGGCCTACCGTCTCAGCGCTAAGCGCAATGGTACAGCTTACTACGTGACCGTAGATGGCGACAACCTCAAAGCTCAGGCACTCGACGAGAGCAATCAGAATCAGCTCTTCAGCATCGTGCCCGGTTCGGCAACGGGCACCTTCCGCCTCTACAGCCTCGGTGCTAAGAAGTACGTGGGCAAGTCGCCCGCCGTTGAGACACTCTACACCCTGACCTCCGACATCGCCGAAGCAGCCAACTATCGCTTCGACGTGAAGGATGCCACCTGTGGCGTGGTCTGCACCACTCCGACCAATGCTTCATACCCCGCCTTCCACCTCGCAGGCGACTGCCAGCGCATCGTAGCATGGGGCGCATCGACCGATCCCTCACGCTTCACGGTAATGCCCGTCGAGGGCGAAGTAGATATGTACTCCATCGCCTTCCCCGAGAGCGAATATACCACCATCTACATGCCCCGCGCCTTCGAGATGCCTGCAGGCGTCACCGGTTCTATCGTGACAGGTGCAGAGGATGGTAGCGTACAGCTCTCTGAGGCATATGCCGCAGGCACCACCGTGCCCGCCCTCACTCCGCTCCTCCTCAAGGGCGAGAAGGGATCTATCACAGCACTCCCCCTCCAGCAGACTGCTTCAGCTTCTTCCGACATCTTCGTGGAAGGCGGCTCTTCTGACGATGCTCCCGTGAACCTCCTGCGTGGCACACTGAAGAACGAGCTCACCACAGCCGATGGCACAGCCTTCTTCTATGCCCTCACCGCTCCTACCACCGAAGATGGTGAAACCACCTTCGCCTATGGTGCTGAAGGCGGTGCAGCCTTCACCAACAAGGCTTTCCACGCCTACCTCGCCTTGACCGACAATGCCTCTTCCTCATACTCTCTCACGGGTAAGGCCACAGGCATTCACACCATCGCCACTACTGCCGATGCCGCCGCTCAGACGGAACTCTACGACCTCCAGGGCCGCCGCATCCACAGCGCTGCAACCGCTCACGGCGTATTCGTGACTCGCACAGGGCAGAAGGTGATAAAATAAGTTTAATAAGTTTATGAGTTTAGAAGTTTAATAAGTTTATTAGTTTAATAAGTTTATTAGTTTAATAAGTTTATTAGGCATTACTTCTGACGATTAATAATGTAAGGACACGAGTCATATATAGGCTCGTGTCCTTTCTGTCTTTTTTTGATGTAATTCCCCCAGTTCTTCCCATAGTTCTTCCCATAGTTCTGTGGGCGACGCGTCCCGCGTCGGCACTACCCGCAATCAAGAAGTGAACCTATAGGAAGTGGGGGCGAAGCGTCTCGCTTCGGCAAGGCTTGCGAAAGCTCAATGCTGAGCAAGCCTTAAGAGCAAAAGCAGTCTCCCTATGCCACATCGGGGCATCGAGCCCCTCATGCCATGCCGACGCGATACGCGTCGCCCCCACTTCCTATGAACTTACCTCTTGCTCGTTGGTAGCGCCGACGCGAGCCGCGTCGCCCACAGAACTGGTAGAAATGCAGCCGAAGCCGAGAAACTTCTTGAAAAATATCCTCTTTCCTTTGCCTAATCAGCGGAATTTACTAATTTTGCACCCATCAAAAGGATGGTTCTGTAGCTCAGTTGGATTAGAGCAACGCCCTTCTAAGGCGTGGGTCCAGGGTTCGAATCCCTGCAGAATCACCATTCATAACATCTCCTGATGCGGTATTTGCAGTGATGCAAGTACCGCATTGCTTTTGCTATGACCATGCTCTGATTATGACAGCCACTACATCTGAATGCATTTTGTACGCTATGAGCAAAAGTCCATTCTCGCGAAAAAATACTACCCCTTGACAGCGCAAAAAATATCCCTCGCTGAAGAAAAAAATATCCCTTGCTCCAGAAATTGCTGAAGCAAGGGATATTTTTACGTAGTAAAAGCGTTGGGGGAATTGGTTAACGGGTTAACAAGTTAACGGGTTAACAGGTAAGTATGTCGAGTCCAATCTTTAACGAAACAAGTAGTCTAAGACATATTTACTTGTTAACTTGTCAACTTGTTTACCCGTTAACCAAGAACTCCGTCAACGAAGTTTACTTCTTAGGCACACGCTCGAGGATGGTCTTGACGAAAGTCCAGTAGCGGCCCACACTGGGGATGTAGCAACGCTCATTGGGCGTGTGGGGCGAGCGCAGGGTGGGACCGAAGCTTACCAAGTCCATGTGGGGACGGAGGGCACCGATCACGCCACATTCGAGTCCGGCATGAACCACGGTGACGTGGCTATCCTCGTGGAAGAGTTCCTTGTAAATGCCCTTCATGAGTTCTACAATCTCGCTCTTGGGGTTGGGCTGCCATGCGGGGTAGTCGCCATCGGTCTCTACCTTCATGCCTGCCATGGAGAATGCGCTCTCGAGGGTCTCTACGCAGCATTCGCGCATGCTGTCGCGTGAGGAACGGATGAGGATGAGGAAGCGTGCCTTGCCTTCGCCTATCTCTACGATGGCGAGGTTGGAGGAGGTCTCTACGATCTGATTGTCGTAGGGGATCATGCGGAGCACGCCGTTGTGTACGGCACAGAGGGCGTCGACGAGGTTGTCTTGTATCTCGGCAGGCACGATGTGCTGGGGTAGGGTGGTGTCTTCGATGTCGAGCTCGAGGGTGTTCTCTATGGGAGTGTACTCCTCGCGGAGGGTCTGACGCCATTCGTCAATCACTTCGCGGAGCGCACCGACGTTTTCCTTCGGAAGCGTCAGTACTACTTCGGCTGCAGCGGGGATGGCATTGCGCATGTTGCCGCCCTGCCATGAGGCGAGGCAAGCTTCGAAGTTGGCAATGGCGTCCTGCACGATGCGTGCCATAGCCTTGTTGGCGTTGCAGCGACCCTCGTTAATTTCGAGGCCAGAGTGTCCGCCGAAGAGCTTGTGGAGGGTAATCTTCACGGCAGCGTCGGTGGGGTCGACCTCCTGGGGCTTGTATTCGAGTGTAGCAGTCATGTTGACGCCACCAGCCGAACCGATGATCATCTCGCCTTCGGTCTCATCGTCGAGGTTGAGCAGGATGTCGCCTTGGATGGTGTCGGCCTTCATGTGGTTTACGCCATACATGGTGGTCTCTTCATCGGCTGTGATGAAGCCTTCTATGGGGCCGTGCTTCAAGGTGGGGTCTTCCATCACGGCCATGATGGTGGCCACGGCCATGCCGTCGTCCGAACCGAGCGTGGTGCCGCGGGCTTTCACCCAGTCGCCGTCTACGTAGGTCTCGATGGGGTCGGTCTTGAAGTTGTGAGTGGAGTCTTTTGTCTTTTGGGGCACCATGTCCATGTGGCCCTGGAGGGTCACCATCTTGCGGTCTTCCATACCGGCTGATGCGGGTTTGCGCATGATGATGTTGCCAGCCTCGTCCTTGAAGGCTTCTACTCCTTTGCTCTCTGCCCAAGAGAGTAAGAACTGCTGTACTTTCTCAAGGTGGCCCGAGGGACGGGGCACTTGGGTGAGCAAATCGAAGTTTTTCCAAATGGCCTGCGGTTGCAGGTTTGCTATTTCACTCATGATACTATATGTTTTAATTGGGAAGTATTAAATGCTTGCAGTCTTTCAGCCAATACTGGGGGCGACGCGTCCTCGCGTCGGCATCTCGAGCGGTCAAGGTGGTAATGCTCTTGTTGATGATGATATTTGGCTCGCAGGTGTTGCCGACGCGAGGACGCGTCGCCCCCGGTATCGGCTGAAGGCTATCTGCCAGCATGTATTACTTATTACTTCTTACTTATTACTTTAACGCAATGATATTCTGCTCCACCCAAACACCCCGAGCACCACGACCAGGGCGGTCTGAATGGTATGTACGGCGAGGGCGAACATGACGGCTTGACTCTCTGTCACACCGTAGAGCACGAGCATCGTCTTGACGGCGAAATGCCACGGACCAGCACCATTGGGGGTGGGCACGAGCACGGCAAAGGTGCCTACGCAGAATATGAGGAAGGCTGCGCCAAGCGAGAGCTGTGCGGTGAAGGGGAAGCAGAAGAAGGCTATGTAGAAGTGGAGAAAATAGCCCACCCAGATGAGCAAGCTATAGAATAAGTAGAGCGGCAGATTCCTTACGCGGCGCAAGGAGAGTATGCCCTCCCACATGCCCCGGAGCATGTCGCGCCCCTTGCGAAACACGGAGAAGCGCTTTATGAGGATGATGCCCGCAGCAAGGGCTGCCACGAGACAGATAAAGGTGACAAGGTAGCCCGTGCTGGTGAAGCGATGGAGCAGGCTGGGAAGGTCCATGCCCGTCTCGCGCATGAACTTGAGAAACATGGGGAGTTGCCACAGAAAGGCTGCGCCGGTGAAGAGGAGCATCAGCACGCTGTCGACCACACGCTCGGTCACCACCGTGCCCAGGCTCTTGCTGAAACTCACGCCATCGACCTTCTTGAGCGTGCCGCAACGGGTCACTTCACCCACGCGGGGGATGACCAGACTCGCTGCATACGACATGAAGATGGCATCCGTACAGGTGCTCCGCCGAGGGTGCTCTCCGAGGGGCTCGAGCGCCATCTTCCAACGCCATGCTCGCGCCATTTGCGGCAGTATGCCGAAGGCAAGGCTCAGGAGCATCCATCCCCACTGCATCTCGCCAAAGACGAAACGGGAGAATGCCTCCCAGTCCGTGTCGCGATACATCCACCAAAGGATGCCCAACCCGAGCAGGAAGGGAAACAACGTTTGCAATATGACTTTGACAGCGCTTTTCAAGCCGAAGATAATTTGTGCTTAAGAATAAAATTAGTGAAACAGAGGCTCGCTTTTGGGCATACTCCCAATAAAATGTTTACCTTTGTAGCCAGAATCACAGCTTGCAGCCCACGGAGGCTTCACGCTGCGCTCTAATGCAAAAGTAGAAAAAATATATTAGATGAAGTCCGTACGCCCTAAAAAATTTCTCGGTCAGCACTTCTTGACCTCCCTGCCCACGGCGCAGGCCATAGCCGACACCGTAGACGCTTGTCCCGACTTGCCCATTCTCGAGGTGGGGCCTGGCATGGGCGTGATGACGCAGTATTTGCTACAAAAGCAGCGTGAGCTCAAGGTGGTGGAGATCGACTTCGAGAGCGTGGCTTATCTGCGTGAGCATTTCCCCGCACTCGAGCAGGGCATCGTGGAGGACGACTTCCTGAAGATGCACCTCGACCGCACCTTCGAGGGACGACCCTTCGTGCTCACGGGCAACTATCCTTATAATATAAGTAGTCAGATATTCTTCAAGATGCTCGACTACCGTCACCTCATCCCCTGCTGCACGGGCATGATCCAGAAGGAAGTGGCTGAGCGACTGGCTGCCCCTCCGGGCTGTAAGGCTTACGGCATATTGAGTGTGCTGGTTCAGCTCTATTATAAGGTGGACTACCTCTTTACCGTAGAGCCGGGCGTATTCAATCCGCCTCCCAAGGTGCGCAGTGCCGTGGTGCGCCTCACGCGCAACGAAGTGACCGACCCTGGCTGCGACGAGCGCCTATTGCGCCGCGTGGTGAAGACCACCTTCAATCAGCGCCGCAAGATGATGCGTGGCTCT
>JBNMGC010000040.1:0-14481 GCA_050873845.1 Alloprevotella sp. | reverse complement strand
GCTATAATATTCAGAAAGGATGCCGACGCGAGGACGCGTCGCCCCCAGTATTGGCTGAAAACTTGCAAGCAAGTATTACTTATTACTTGTTACTTATTACTTGACAAAAGCAAGCATTACTTATTACTTGAAGAGAAGGAACATTCACAATCAAACAATATAATCAATGAAACACAACCTATTGTGCCTTCGCACATTCTGCCTCATGGCAGCCCTGGTGTGTCTAGGCACAATCCAGGCATGGGCCGCAAGCGAGAAGAATCCGGAGGCCGTAACTGCCATGCTCAATCGCATTGGCGGTGAAGGCACTGCTTCACGCTTTGAGACCGTGCTCGACGCATCCTTGGCCTCAGGCGGAAAAGATGCTTTCACCATCACAAGTCAGAGCGGCAAGCCCTGTATCAAGGGTAGTTCCGTGCTGGCCATTACGACGGGTATCAACTGGTATCTCAACCATTATGCCCACATCAACTTGGCTTGGAACAATCTGACCACCGACCTTACTCAAGCCACGCTCCCCACTCCCACCACAGAGGAGAAGCGCACTTGTTCGGCCGACTATCGTTACTACCTCAACTACTGCACCTTCTCTTACTCTATGGCCACATGGACATGGGAACGTTGGCAGCAGGAGATCGACTGGATGGCTCTGCATGGTATCAACATGCCGCTGCAGATCATCGGTGTCGACGTGGTGTGGAAGAAGTTGCTCACCGAAGACCTGGGCTATTCCTCAGCCGACGCCAACAAGTTTATTGCCGGCCCATGCTTCCAGGGATGGTTTGGCATGAACAACCTCGAGGGTTGGGGCGGACCGAACCCCGACTGGTGGTATTCGCGTCAAGAACAGCTTGCTAAGAAGATTCTGACTCGTGAGCGCGAACTGGGCATGCAGCCCGTACTGCCTGGATATTCGGGCATGGTGCCAAGCGACATCGAATCAAAGAAAGGCTACAAAGCCTATGCTCAAGGCGGCTGGAACTACTTCACTCGTCCCTACATACTCGATCCCAACTCGCAGACTTTCACCACCGTGGCTGAGAAGTACTATCAGCGACTGAAAGAGGTGATGGGAGAATCGGAATATTACAGCATGGACCCCTTCCACGAAGGTGCTCAGACGGGCGACATTGACGTGGCTTCAGCTTACGCCAAGATAGCACAAGCCATGACGAAAGCCAACAGCGAAGGCAAATGGGTAATCCAGTATTGGCAGTGGAGCTACGACCAGTACAAGGTGCTCTCCAACGTTGATAAAGGCAAACTCATCGTGCTCGACCTCTACAGCGATGCTCACTCTCACTTCGGTGAATATCAAGGTCACGACGCCGTATACTGCGCACTGCCCAACTTCGGTGCTCGCACGGGATTCTTCGGCCGTCTGACGAAAGTGATGACCGACTATTTCGACCAAAAAACCAATCATTCTAACGTGAAGGGTGTGGGCGCTACGCCCGAGGGCATAGAACAAGTGCCCGTGCTCTACGATGCACTCTACGAACTGCCTTGGTACACCTCTGCTCCCGATGCCAAAGCTTGGCTTGCCAACTATACAACAGCTCGCTATGGCGCTGCCAATACAGAGGCTCAAGAGGCCTGGGAGAAAGCACGCAACTCTGCACTCGACTGCCCCTCTGCCTTGCAAGGTCCGCAAGAAGCCGTGCTCTGTGCACGTCCTTCGCTCACGGTCGATCGCGTATCGAGCTGGGGCGGAACGGACATCTTCTACAACGCTCAGGACATGGTGGACGCGGCTTACAAACTCTTGCAAGCCAAGGCTACAATCAGCGGTGAGAACTTTAGCTACGACTTGACCGATTTCTCGCGCCAAGCCTTGACAGACTATGCCAACTATCTGCTCAAATCTATCAACGACGCAGCCACACGCGGCGACCAGACGGCTTATGCCACACGTCGCGATGCATTCTTGCAACTCTTGCTCGACATGGATCAACTCCTCAACACGAACAAGAACTTCATGCTGGGCCGATGGACCACAATGGCTCGCGCCATTGCCGACGAGGCTACAGGCACTACGGAGAGCGACAAGCAATGGCTCGAACTGAATAATGCACGTACGCTCATCACCACATGGGGCGATTACAACGCAAGTGAGCTAGGCGGCCTGCGCGACTATTCTTATCGAGAATGGGGCGGCATGCTCAAGGACTTCTATTACAATCGTTGGAAGGCTTTCTTCGACAATCGCGACAAGGGTACAGCCCTGCCCAACTGGTACGAACACGACTGGAACTGGGCTCACAATGCGAAGCTGAGCTATAGCAACCAGCCCGTGGGCAGTACGGCAGAAGTTGCAACAACGCTTTTCGACAAATACTTTGCCATTCTGACACAGACCGACGGCACGCCTTATTATCTGTATCGCTACATGAACACAGACCTCACGTCGACCTTTGCACAGAAGGCACTGCGTGGCGAGACTTATACTTTCCCTCTGCAAAACGTGCCCGAAGGCACAACTGCTTCATTGGGAATCGACCTCAACAATGACGGTACGATCTCTGCCGATGAAACGTTCAGTACGCTCTCCGTTGCCGTTCCCGCCAATGCAGCTATTGGCAAAGTGGTAGCCAGACTAACACTGAGCGATGGTACTTCGCTCGACTTTAAAGTAACCCTGAAGGACGACATCCAAGCCGACCGCACCGTAAGCGTAAGTTCTGCTGACAGCAAGCAAGGAAGCGTGAGCATCGAAGGTAGTGATGTGCTGAGCGTGACGAGCAAGGATGAAGTGACCATGAAGGCCACTCCCATGGGTGGCTACGACTTCTTGAATTGGACCGATGCTCAAGGCAACGTGGTAAGCACTGACAATCCTTATACTTACTATGGCGCTGCCGCAGCCTCCTTCCGTGCCAACTTCATCGTCAACAAGTGGGGTACTCCTGAGGAAGACCGCAGCGAAATCAGCGTGGTCAGTGACTACGGGCAATATATCAAGCAATTGGGCATGAGCCAGAATGGCAGCAGCGAACAGACTATCTACAGCACAGATGTTTGCCCGCAATCGCTCTGCCAAACGTCACAGGTGGTAAAGGCTGCTAAGGGTAGCCAGATCACACTGCACTGGACCAGCGCCGGCGGCTTGAACTACTGCAACCTCTCAGCCTATGCCGACTGGAACTGCGATGGCGACTTCGACGATGCCAACGAGCTCATAGCTACCGCTGGTAAGAAAGAGACCAGCGACAATCCCGAACTCAATGACTATACACTCAAAGTGCTCCTGCCCTACGACGTGCCCGAAGGCATCACCCACATCCGCTTGCGCTTAGATGGTGCTTGGGCAAAGGGCTACGACAGCAATGGCGCAATGCCTGCTAAGGCTCAAGCCATGCGTATGGTCTACGACATTCCCGTAGAAGTGACGAGTCAAGCCTCAACTCCTTGTACCATCACGGTGAAGAGTGCCGACTTGACCAAGGGTACGGTCGACGCCAACGGACAGCCCGAGACGTTCACCTACAATGCAGGAAACGAGATTGTGCTCCGCTCCTACCCCATCGCAGGCTACTCCGTAAAATGGACCGACCAGTATGGACGCGCTGTACCAAAGAGCTGGATAGACGGCAACTTCCTGCGTTTCCACGCTCCCGAGAGTGGCACGTACACTGCAAATTTTCAAAAAGAGCTTCCCGGGGAACTCGCCATCGGTAATTGGACTTTCCAGTATGAAGTCAATGACCAAGACGAACTGACCCTTACACGTGCCACAAGCGGAAGCGGCGCACTCAATATTCCTGCCTCCTACGAAAGCCATCCCATCGTGGGCATCGCTCCCGAGGCTTTGCAGGGAAACACCGATCTGACTTCACTCTCACTGCCTGCCTCGATCAAGCAATTTGCAGCATCAGGCGCTATCTACACAGGTGCATATAGCGGCAAGGGCGTACAAAACGATGCTATCAACTTGGGTAGTGCTTTGACCGCCGACGACGATTGGACCATTACGTTCAACGTGGAGAACGGCGGACAGACCTTCAACCAGTGGGGTTCATCGCTCCTCGCCACGGGCACAGAGGCTTTAGCCAGCATATACGACAAGGGATTCCAACTCTATCTTGCCGCCTCGGGAAATATCGTACTGAAGCTTGGTAGCGACGAAAAGAAGGTGTTCACCCTAACACAGGGCAAGAAGTCATTCTCCGTCAGCGTAGCCCACAATGCTCAAGGCGATTTGAGCGTGAGCATCGACAACGGAACGGACACAGACAGCTACACAGAGAAGGCTTATACACTCAACAGCGTGGATCAGCTATGCACAGCCCTTCCCGAGGGCGTGAATCTGAGCAACCTCGTGGTGAGCCGTCCCAGCGCGGCAGTCAATCCGTTGAGAGGTTGCAGCCATCTGCAGACGCTAACCATCGACAAGGAGAATCCTGTTTTCTCAGCTACAGACAATGTGCTCTACGATGCCGAAGGCACTACGCTCTTGGCTTGCCCCGCAGGACGTCTGAGCAGTTCACTGACTTTGCCCTCAAAGGTAAAGGCCATCAGCAATGAGGCTTTCAGCCAATGCCGCAACTTGCGCTACATCTCTTGTACCAACGCTACGCCCGCCGTAGCTATGGCCAAAGCCTTTGATGGTTGCCGACTTTACGCACAAGTGAGCGAAGCCAATATCGAGGCTTATCGCAAGGCATGGGGACTTCCCATCCTGGCCCTGGTGAGCGGTTCTGACAACTTGGCTGACGCTACTGCCCAAAAGCTTACATCTGAGGATGCCGTATACTTAAAGAGTGCTGGAGCAGAAGTCCCCACCGCTTCTACACTAAGTCAAGACATTCCCGTATGGATCTCCATCGAAATGCCAGCTAACGTGTACGGATCGTTCTACTTCCCCACAGCGCCCACAGGGATGTATGTGGAAGGAATTGATGCCGACGAAGTATCTGAAAGCAAACTCAACTTGCTTCGCTTCGAGAACGGCACTTTTACGAATGCAAGCGAGATTCAAAGTGGTATCTACCTCATGAGCCTGCCCGAAGAATGGAGCGGAAAGAGCCTTACCTTACAGTTTGCCCACTCCGAGACAGAAGGTAAGCAACTCAATGGCGCTGTAGTAAACGGCAGCACGAAGAATGCTAACTTTACGGCTCGCATCTACGTGTTCAATGAAGACTACACGCTGCTAAAATTGCTTGACAAGGAAAGCACCTTCAGCATATCTCCATTCACAGCCTTGCTGACGGGCGACGACAGTTCTGCCCCAACCATCAACATCGCTGCGCTGACAGGTATTCACTCCTCCAATGCATCAATGAGCATCAAGCCCGTAAGCATCTACGATATCAATGGACGCCAGATTTCCAGCAACAATCTGAAGAATCTACAACGTGGCGTATATATTATCAATGGCAAGAAAGTAGTGGTGAAATAATCTCTCCTCTTGCAATAACTTCTTATCCCATCCCATAGTTTACGACTAAGGGATGGGATTTTTTGTTTAAGGCGCACAGAGTAATAGCGCCATGCAAAAGTATTTGTTGCAAAAAAGGAAAGAAATCCCCCTCATATGCGAGCAACTTTTCTTAATTTTGCAACCAAATTTTTGTATAGTAGCACCTCATGAGAATAGGATTTGACAACGAGAAGTATCAGAAGATACAGTCTGAACACATCAAGGAGAGAATTTCACAGTTTGATGGTAAACTTTACCTCGAACTCGGTGGCAAACTCTTCGACGACCACCACGCAAGCCGCGTATTGCCGGGCTTCCTGCCCGACAGCAAACTGCGCATGTTTCAGAAGATTAGCGACAGCATTGAGATAGTCATCGTAATCAGCGCTGCCGACATTGAGAAGAACAAGAAGCGCGCCGACTTGGGCATTACTTACGACGAGGATGTGCTCCGCCTTCGCGGTGAGTTTCAGAATCGCGGATTCATGGTAGAATCGGTTGTCATCACTCACTACAATGGTCAGCCCGCTGCCACACAATTTAAGCAACGCCTCGAGCGCGATGGCATCAAGACCTACTGCCATTACCTCATTGAAGGCTACCCTCACGATGTAAAACTCATTGCATCAGACGAGGGCTTCGGTAAGAATGACTACGTGGAAACGGAGCGTCCGCTCGTCATCGTGACCGCACCCGGTCCTGGCAGCGGCAAGATGGCTGTTTGCTTGAGCCAGCTCTACAATGAGAACAAGCGAGGCGTGCGTGCGGGCTATGCCAAGTTTGAGACTTTCCCCGTATGGAACCTTCCACTGAAGCATCCCGTAAACATTGCCTACGAAGCCGCTACGGCCGACCTCAATGATGTGAACATGATTGACCCCTTCCACCTGGAAGCGTACAATAAGATTGCCATCAACTACAATCGTGACATTGAGATCTACCCCGTACTCAACGCTCTGTTTGAAGGTATCTATGGTTCGAATCCTTACAAGTCGCCCACCGATATGGGCGTGAACATGGTAGGATTCTGCATCAGCGATGACGAGGCTTGCTGTGAAGCTTCGAAGAATGAAATCGTGAGACGCTACTACGATGCCACCAACAAGCTTGCACGCGGTGCATGCAACGAAGCTGAGATTAGCAAGATTCAGATGCTCTTCAATCAAGCCAACATCACTACAGACTTCCGCCGCACCACTACAGCTGCCAAGCAAGCACTAAAAGAGACTGGACACACCTCGGCTGCTATCGAACTGGAAGATGGTACAATCATCACAGGAAGTTCGAGCGAACTGCTTGGTTGCAGCGCTGCGTTGCTACTCAACGTAATGAAGCATCTCGCAGGCATCGACCACAGCCGCAAACTCATTCCGCAATCGATGATTGAACCCATCCAACATACCAAGATTCACTATCTGGGTGGTCACAACCCTCGTCTGCACACCGACGAAGTGCTCGTAGCACTATCTGTCCTCTCCGAGAACGATGAGGACTGCAAGCACGCACTTGAGCAGTTGCCCAAACTTCGCGGATGCCAAGTACACTGCACCGTGATGCTGAGCGAAGTAGATCAGAAGATATTTAAGAAGTTGGGCGTAAATCTTACTTGCGAACCCGTACTGAAGAAGTAAAAGACTTCACCCTATGAGCAGCTAACGCTGTGATAAGAGCGTCCTATGCTCGCTCACCAACACACCAAAGCCCCTGACATCGAATAATCTCTGATGTCAGGGGCTTTGAACGTTTTGCAAGTTGCCTTTCTCCGCGCGAGAGTAGACTCATTTCAGATTAAAAGCGTGCCGTCACTTGCACATCGAAGGTGTTGTAATGAGAGTCTTTCGGCGTAACGGCATGACGTGCTGAACGATCGTCTGTGAAAGCATAGTTGAGCTGAAAGATAAGGTTCTTACCTAAAGTATAGTTGGCTGAAAGGCCATAGTTGGTACAGAGCGACTTCCAAGAATGCTTATCGTCACGATAGCAATCGTAGCGACCATATACTTTCAAGTTCTTAATGACAGGCACACCCACCGTGGCATACCATGCATCAGAACGATCGGGGATACCTGCTGCCGACAGAACTCCGCCACCGACAGAGCTCATATACTCACCACGTACAGTCCAATCGCTCTCGTATTTGAGACCCGCGCCCCAGCGTACACGCTTCACGCTCTGCGAAAGGTCTTTTTCATTGGTATACTTTCCGTTCCAGCCGAAACCACCAATAGCGAGATTCTTAACAGGCGAAACCCAAAGACCGCCAATGAGGTCCTTGTGGTGATCCTTGTCCGTATGGTTGATGCCTTGGCCATTAAATACGCCAAGCTGATAGTGCACCCAGTTGTGACCATCGCGACCTTTCAAGAAATCACCTTGCACTTGAAATCCAAGGTCACGCCCCGAACTCTTATTGTAAGCGCCCTCACCATTGCGATCGTTGATAGAAGCAAGTTTCATCGTGGCCTGCGAATAACTTCCCATGCCTATGGCGAGCGGACTCATCGGATTTTCAAAACCAAAGGAACGCTTAAACTGTCCAAGTTTTAAGCGCAAGAAGTCGAAGTGCTGCCACTCTATAAAAGCATCAAGCACACGAGGGCCCTTGTTATCGCCTGGCGCACCATTCACTTCCATCTGAAGTTTATAGTAGAAATCCTTATATACATGACCATCGGCATAGAGGCGGATAAAGCGTAGGTCGAATCCACCATTATTGCTCTGTCCACTGCGATCGCTGATAGAGTACTTGCCCATGATGTAACCGCCAAACTTTATAGAGGGCTGCATCTGTTGCATGAGGCGCGACTGTGTGTCGGGTTTTGCCTTAAGGGTATAGCCCTCTGTTTCGTAATCGAGATTGGTATAAGGATGTGTATCGTCACCTACTTCATTTTCTGCCATCGCGCACAGCGGCGCTGCTGAAAGCATGGCAAGCAGAATTAGTTTATTCATATTATATATATTATAGGAGTGGAAAACTATGGTAGAAATGAGCAGAAACGCTGACATTAAGCAAAAAGACTAACTGCTTAAGTGAAAGGACTACTTCATTTTTTAGACTATTAGCTTCTGCACTCCCAAGGAATCATCAAAGGCTTTATCGCAAATAATAGTTTAGGCTGCGTTCCTCACCCACCGTCGTGGCAGGACCATGTCCAGGAAGCACCTGTACATCGTCGGGCAAGGTAAGCACTCGCGTCTTCAAGGCATGAATCAGCGAAGCCTCATTACCTCCAGGAAGGTCGCAACGTCCTATCTCATGACGGAAAAGGCTATCTCCGCTAAAGAGCACATGCTCTTTCTCCTCATAGAAGCAGACACCGCCCGGAGTGTGCCCCGGAGTTTCTATTACACAAAACTGCATTTTGCCCACCTTGATTACGTCGCCATCCTTAAAGTACTTACCCACGGGAGGAAGCGTAAGGGGATAGTCGAGGTGAAGGAACTGACTCATCTGCTGAGCCGCTTGCTCATACGTGTCACGCTCATCTGCGCAGAGCTCTATATCCACTCCATAAGTATCATGCACAAACTGAGCGCCAAATACGTGATCGAAGTGACCATGCGTATTGAGCAAGTGGGTCAACTTCAAGTGATGCGCTGCAATAAAATCGCTAATAGCCTTTCTCTCTTCTGGATGAAAGGCACCACAATCAATGAGAACCGCCTCTTGCGTGTCGTCCCATGCAAGGTAGCAGTTCTCTTGTATCATGTTTACAACAAAACGAGTGATTTGCATTTGTTACGTTGCGTGCAGAAGGATTCGTGCTTATGTCGCAGTCATTTCTCCGCACAACTATATTATTTAAAGTTGAATATACGTTACTTTCTTGGTCTCGAAGAACTCATCCTCAAAGTACTGGCTCAAGTTCCACACTTCTGAGCAATGAGCGAATGGTGCGAGTTCGGCAGTAACATCTCCACCCTTAAGACAAATCAAGCCATTGGGTAAAGCATTGTGTTGCTCGCGTGCCACATTCTTGCGAACTAACTTCACAAGATCGGAGGCATTCATCACAGCACGGCTCACCACAAAGTCGTACTTGCCTTTTTCTTCCATCACATTGCGGTGTTCTATCTGCACGTTCTTAAGCCCAATGGCTTGCGCCACAGCACTTGCCACCTTTATCTTCTTACCTATGCTATCAATAAGCTTAAATTGACATTCCGGAAAGAGAATGGCTAAGGGAATGCCAGGGAATCCGCCTCCTGTACCAATATCCATAATCTTCGTTCCAGGGCGAAAACTTATCACCTTGGCTATGCCCAAAGAGTGAAGCACGTGATGAGGATAAAGATTGTCGATGTCCTTACGCGAAATCACATTGATTTTAGCATTCCAATCACGATAGAGAGCATCAAGCTGATTGAATTGCTCGCGCTGAGTGTCAGACAACTCAGGAAAGTATTGAAAGATAATATCTGCGTTCATATTTTTACCTATTTGGTGCAAAGGTAGTGGAAAAATCACTAACTTTGCAAGCTGAAACATTCGAAACTTTCAATTCAGAGTACAAAATGTCAGAGACTAAGTACATTTTCGTGACAGGAGGCGTGGCTTCCTCACTAGGAAAAGGAATTATTGCCGCATCCATCGGCAAATTGTTGCAGGCTCGTGGTTTCAACATCACGATTCAGAAGTTTGACCCCTACATCAACATCGACCCCGGAACGCTCAACCCCTATGAGCACGGCGAGTGCTACGTGACGGACGATGGACAGGAAACGGACTTAGACCTTGGACATTACGAACGCTTTACGGGTATTCACACCACTCGTTACAACAACTTCACAACGGGCCGTATCTACCAGAGCGTAATAGACAAAGAGCGCCGCGGCGACTATCTTGGTAAGACTATCCAGGTAATTCCCCACATCACCGACGAGATTAAGCGCGATATGCTCTACTTGGGCAAGACCAAGAAATACGACTTCGTGATTACCGAAATCGGTGGCACGGTAGGTGATATCGAGGGTCAACCCTTCTTGGAAGCTATCCGTCAGTTGAAGTGGGATTTAGGCAAGAACGCTGTCTGCGTACACCTTACCTACGTGCCCTACCTTGCTGCAGCAGGTGAACTCAAGACAAAGCCTACTCAGCACTCTGTAAAGGAATTGCAGAGTCTCGGTATTCAACCTGACATCTTGGTGCTCCGCGCCGAACACGAATTGGGAATTGGCCTTCGTCGTAAGATTGCCGCTTTCTGTAATGTTTCACCCGAGGCTGTTGTGCAGAGTCTCGATATGCCTACTATCTACGAAGTGCCCTTGCGCATGCAAGAGCAGGGATTGGACGCTACAATTCTGCGTAAGCTCGATATGCCCGTAGGAGAGACTCCGGGACTCGGTCCTTGGCGTTCATTCCTTGATCGTCGCCACAAAGCTACGGAAGTGATCAACATCGGTCTTGTAGGTAAATACGACTTGCAAGATGCTTACAAGAGCATCCTCGAAGCACTTTCACAAGCTGGCACTTACAACGATCGCAAGGTAAAGTGTCACTTCATCAACTCTGAAAAGATCGATAAGGACAACGTGGCAGAAATGCTCGCTGGTATGGATGGATACGTGATCTGCCCGGGATTTGGACAACGCGGTATTGAAGGCAAGATTATCGCTGCTCAATACTGCCGTGAGAACAATCGCCCCACCTTCGGTATCTGCTTAGGTATGCAGATGATGGTCATCGAGTTCGGCCGCAACGTATTAGGCTATGCCGATGCCAACTCTGCCGAGATGGACGCAAAGACCGACCACAACGTGATCGACCTCATGGAAGATCAGAAGAACATCACCAATATGGGTGGTACAATGCGCTTGGGCGGTTACGAATGTAAGTTGCGTGAAGGCAGCCGCGTGCGCGAGATCTATGGTAAAGAAATCATTCGCGAGCGCCACCGCCACCGCTATGAGTTCAACAACGACTTCCGTTCACAATACGAAGAAGCAGGTATGGAATGCGTGGGTACTAACCCCGACACCGACTTGGTAGAAATCGTAGAGATTCCCACACTGACTTGGTACGTCGGCACACAGTTCCATCCCGAATACTCAAGCACCGTATTGAAGCCGCATCCATTGTTCCTCAACTTTGTGAAGGCAGCTATTGAAAATAAGAAATGATTCTTCGGGTTAGAAGGTTAGGAGATTAGAGGGTTAAGAAGCGATCCTTGCCCAATAGTCTCCCGACTCACAAAGACAAAGCTACTTCTTGGCCTCCTAACCCACTAACCCTATAACCCATATAACACAGACATGGATAAAAACACGATTATTGGACTGGTGCTTATGGCAGCTGTACTGATTGGCTTCAGTTGGTACAACACCAACCAAGAGCGCAATCTGCAAAGCAATCAGACCGAACAGACCACTACGCAAAAAGCAGCAGACAATAAGCAACAGAGTGCAGCAGACAAAGCCCCTCTTGCCAAGGCTACTACTGATAGTACCGACATATTCTACGCATCCACGAAAGATCAGAAGCCCGCAACCATAGAGTTGAAGAACCATAAGGTTACTGTGAAGATCAGCACCAAGGGTGGTGCCATCAGTGAAGTGCGCTTGAACGAATACAAGAGCTACAAGGACTTTGAAGCTAAGAAGGAGAATCCTCTCCTGCTCTATAGCGCTAAAGACGCTGGACTCAACTTCAAGCTCGACACGAAAGAGGGTACGCTCGATTTTTCTGACTACTACTTCACTCCCATCAATCAGACCGATAGCACCGTAACCATGCGACTCGCAGCCAGCAATGGTGCAAGCATCGATGTGGACTACAAGCTTTTGGCCGACAACTACTTGGTGAACTTCACCGTAAAGGCCAACGGGCTACAGAAGTACCTACCTTCAACTACGCAGACCATCCAGATGGATTGGCACGACCGCGTAGCTCAGCAAGAGAAAGGTTTCTACTTCGAAAACATGTACTCTACGCTGACTTATAAGAAGCACGACGACGACACCGAGAAAATGTCGGAGAACGAGACAAAAGAAGAAAGCGTAACGCAGAGCGTAGATTGGATTGCCTTTAAGAACCAATACTTCAGTTCTGTACTTCTCGCTGCCGAACCTTTGAAAAACGTCAACGTGAAGAGCGAACAGCTCGAAGAAGGTAGCGGCTACTTGAAGAACTACTCTGCCAATATGTCGGCAGCCTTCGATGCAAGCGGTACAAAGCCTTCTAAGTTCCAGTTCTACTTCGGCCCCAACAACTATCGTCTGCTACAGAGTATGGACGACTACAAGGTGTCGGAACACGACAACGACCTTCAAGGACTTGTCTACTTAGGTTGGCCTATCGTGAAGTGGATCAACCGTTTCTTCACGCTCTATGTGTTCGACTTCTTTACGCGTCTGGGCTTACCCATGGGCATCGTATTGTTGCTCATCACGCTTTTGCTCCGTGTCATCGTATACGTTCCTACCCGCAAGAGTTTCTTGAGCAGTGCCAAGATGCGCGTGCTCAAGCCTAAAGTAGATGAGATTGCGGCCAAATATCCCAAGCAGGAAGATGCCATGAAGCGTCAGCAAGAGACCATGTCGCTCTATTCACAATATGGAGTGAGCCCCATGGGCGGTTGCCTGCCTATGCTCATTCAGATGCCTATCTGGATTGCCATGTTCAACTTCGTACCGAATGCTATTGAACTTCGCCAGCAGAGTTTCCTTTGGGCAGACGATCTCTCTACTTACGACTCGCTCGTATCATGGAACACGAACATATGGGGCTTGGGCAACCACCTCAGCCTATTCTGCCTCCTCTTCTGCGCTACCAACTTGCTCTATAGCTTCATGACCATGCGTCAGCAGCGCGAAACGATGTCGGGCGAACAGGCTCAACAAATGAAGATGATGCAATGGATGATGATGCTCATGCCGCTGTTCTTCTTCTTCATGTTCAACAAGTACTCTGCAGGTCTTAACTACTACTACTTCATCTCGCTCCTATTCAGCGCCTTGACCATGTGGTATCTCCGCAAGACTACTGACGACAAGAAGCTCCTTGCCAAACTTGAGGCCAACTATCAGGCTAATAAGAATAATCCCAACAAAAAGCCAAGTGGATTGGCAGCACGTCTCGAAGCTCTTCAAAAGCAACAAGAAGAGATAATGAAGCGCCAGCAAGAGATTCAGCAGCGTCGCCAGCAGAAGTAAGAGGGTTATGAATAGTAACTTTTCCAATAATAGAACGGCCCGCGAGAAAAGAGAAGAGCGCGACAAAGTTGCAAGAGAAATCCTTGGAAAATTCCTATATGATATGAGTAAATCAACTTACACCGTTCTTGTTCTTGGTGCATGTGCAGCATTATTAGGAATCACCAATATTGACATAGAATATCCTTTTATCACTTTGCTCTTCGGTGTAGCTTCATCTGCCTCTTTCGCATTCATCGGGAATTACATATTAAAACATAAATAACATTACTGCTATGAACATTCTATCATGGTTTTTCGTTATTGTATTAGCCATTTTGTGGGGGTTCTTCTTTTGGATGAAAGCTACCAAAAGCGGTAGAAAATGGCTCAAAGAACTCTGACAAACGACCTCTAACATTCTAACAGAAAAGAAGCTAAAAGCTATACCTATACACACTTTATGGTTTTGGCTTTTAGCTTCTTTTATTTTGTAAATACAAATCTATCTATATGAACTTACTTACAACCATGCTTACAGCTACTGCCCTTGCAGCTTCTGCTACCATTGCCACACCTGCAATGGCACAGGATGCCGACTTTATTGGCAAACAGCAGCCTACGCTCTCTTCCGATCGCATGACTCCCGAGGCTCTTTGGGCCATGGGTCGTGTAGGAGGATTCAAGGTTTCGCCCGACGGCAAGCAGGCCGTCTATGCCGTGACCTACTACAGCGTAAAACAGAACAAGAGCCACTCTCTGCTCTACACCATCGATCTCAAGACACGCGCCGTAAAACAGCTCACCACAAGCAAGAAGAGCGAAATGGGAGCTACCTATATCAACGGCGGCAAGGAGATTGTCTACCTCTCTTCAGAAAGCGGAAGCAGCCAACTCTGGAAGATGAACACTGATGGAACCAATCG
>JBNMGC010000039.1:0-14616 GCA_050873845.1 Alloprevotella sp. | reverse complement strand
TGTGATGGAACGCTCCGCGTTCCATCACAGCTTAAATCGAGTGCTTTGCGCTCGTGTTTAGTCGAGCACTTCGTGCTCAAAGTTTATAAGTTTAGCAGATGCTCTCAGAGGATAGACAGACCTCTTAACTCATAAACTCATTAAACTAAGAGCGCTCTGCGCTCGATTAAACTCACTAAACTAAGAGCGCACCGCGCTCGATTAAACTCATAAACTTAAAAAATCCCTCCATGCTTACAGCAGAAGAAAAACTGAAAATAGAGGAGCGCATCGTCGATGTGCTCAAGACCGTATACGACCCCGAAATACCCGTAGATATCTACAACTTGGGACTCATCTACCGCATCGACCTTCACGACGATGGTCTGCTCGAGGTAGATATGACACTCACCGCCCCCAACTGCCCAGCAGCCGACTTCATCATGGAAGACGTGCGCACAAAGCTTGATGGCATTGAGGGCGTGACCGATGCCAAAGTGACCCTCGTCTTCGAGCCCGAATGGGACAAAGACATGATGACCGAAGAAGCAAAACTCGAACTTGGACTGCTCTAAGCGAGCGAAGAGAGCTCGCTTATAGCAGTCCGAGTTCGCAGTTTAATAAGTTTAATCGAGCGCTTCGCGCTCTAAGTTTATGAGTTTAGCTGATGCTCCAAGAGGATAAACCGACCTCTAAACTCATAAACTTATTAAACTCATAAACTTAGAGCGCGAAGCGCTCGATTAAACTCATAAACTTAGAGCGCTATGCGCTCAATTAAACTCATAAACTCCTTACCCCTATGACCGATACCAACCGCAAATTTACCTACTTCCTTTCAGATGCCCACCTTGGCAGTCTGGCCATTCCGCATCCACGCATGCAGGAGCGCCGACTCGTCAATTTTCTGGACAGCATTAAGCATAAGGCCGAAGCTGTATACTTGATGGGCGATATGTTTGACTTCTGGCACGAATACAAGACCGTCGTGCCACGTGGCTACACCCGCTTGCTCGGCAAAATAAGCGAGCTCACCGATATGGGCGTAGAAGTGCATTATTTCTATGGCAACCACGACTTATGGCAGGGCGACTATTTCCAAAAGGAATGTGGCATGACGATTCATGCCCACAGCGAAGTGACGGAGATTCACGGACAGACGTTCTACCTCTCTCACGGCGATGGATTGGGCGGAAAGGATCGTAAGTTTGCTTTCCTCCGTGGCATGTTTCACAACCCCACGTGTCAGCGTCTCTTTGCCGCCATCCATCCGCGATGGGGCATGGCATTTGGACTGGAATGGGCTCGCCGCTCGCGCTTGAAGCGCACCGACGGTAAGGAACCGCCCTATCAGGGAGAACAGAATGAGCCACTCGTTTGCTTTGCCAAAGACTACCTACAGTCGCACCCCGACATCAACTATTTCATCTTTGGTCACCGCCACATAGAGCTCGACCTCATGATCTCTCGCACGTGTCGCGTCATGATACTCGGCGACTGGATTAGCCAGTTCACCTATGCCGTATACGATGGCGAACATATGTTTATGGAGAACTTTATTGAGGGGGAAAGCAAAATATAATTTTAAGTAATAAGTAATACATTCTGGATCATTACTAACGATACTTGAAAATTATCAGCCACTCCTGGGGGCGAAGCGTCTCGCTTCGGCTAGCCATGCGAGGCTCGATGCCGAGTTTGGCTATAGGGTAGTCCTATTAATTCTGAGGAATAAAGCATTCTATTCTGATGTGCGATTTGCATGCTCTTGAACGCGTCTTTTTGCAAGTAAACTCAGTCACATAGCCCGCTATGCTCCTTCCTTTACTTACAAAAAAAACACTTCCAATAGCACACAAATCCCATCATCAGAATTAATAGAACCACCCTATAAATATTCTTCGCCGATTCGGGCATTGAGCCCTTCATCGCCAAGCCGAAGCGAGACGCTTCGCCCCCACTTTCTATGAACTTACTTCTTGATTCTTCTAAGAGAAATGTAATCAATCACATTCTCTTGCATCATATATAACAACAATCGAAACAAATTATTACCTCTTTTACGATGAAAAAGACTATCCTCACCCTTCTCACCTTCGTAATCGTAGCCTTCACAGCCCATGCACAGTTGCTGTGGAAGGTGACAGGCAAGGACTTGACCAAGCCCTCGTACGTGCTTGGCACGTTCCATTTGGCCAACGTGGCCTTTGCCGACTCTATACCCGGACTCAAGCAGGCACTCAACTCGAGCGAACAGGTCTATGGCGAACTCGACATGCGCAAACTCATGTCGGACCCCTCGCTGATACAGCAAATGCAAGCTGCCATGATGCTTCCGCAAGGCACTACGCTCGACTCGCTGCTCACGGCTGAGCAAATGACGCGCTTGAACGAGTTTATGAAACAATACCTTGGCGTAGACCTGTCAAACCCCATGCTTGCGCCCATGAAGCAGATGAAGCCCGCCGCCATTTCCACCCAGATTCAAATGGTGCTGGCCATGCAGATGGCCAAGGGATTTAATCCGCAGCAACAGTTTGACACTTATTTCCAAAAAGTGGCTCAGGAACAGCAGAAGCCCGTGGGCGGACTCGAAACGATGGACCTCCAGTTAGGTGTGCTCTATGGGGCACCGCTGAAGCGACAAGCAGAACTGCTGATGTGCTTGGTCGACGACGTTGACTATCACAAAGACGTGCTCCGTCGCACCATCGATGCTTACTACACGCAGGATCTTGAGGCTGTGAACAAGGTGATGGACGAAAAGCGCCACAACACTTGCGACAGCACCCCCGAGGAAGACGATACGCTCATCTACACCCGCAACGCCAACTGGGCAAAAGCCTTGCCCGCTCTGATGAAGGAGCATAGCACATTCTTAGCCGTAGGGTGCGCCCATCTGCCTGGCAATCGTGGACTGATAGCCTTGCTTCAGAAGGCAGGTTATACCGTAACTCCCGTAAGATAATCCCCTCACCCTCATATTCCCTCTCGACAATGGAAGAAATATTCTTGGAAGTAAACAATCTGGTAAAGCGCTACGCGGCGCATACTGCCCTCAATGGCGTAAGCATCCGTGTGCCCAAAGGCAAGGTGTTCGGCCTACTTGGCCCGAACGGAGCGGGCAAGACCACGCTTATCCGCATCATCAATCGCATCACCGCCCCCGATAGCGGCGAGGTGCGCTTCGATGGACACCCTTTTAGAGCAGACGACGTGATGCAGATAGGCTATCTGCCCGAAGAACGCGGACTTTATAAGAAAATGAAGGTGGGCGAACAGGCCATCTACTTGGCGCAGCTCAAGGGGCTCTCTAAGGGTGAAGCCAAGGAACGACTCACCCAGTGGTTTGAGAAGTTTGGCATCATGCCTTGGTGGAACAAAAAGCTCGAAGAACTCTCGAAAGGCATGCAGCAGAAGGTACAGTTTATCATCACCGTGCTTCACGAGCCTCCCTTGCTCATCTTCGACGAACCCTTCTCGGGCTTCGACCCCGTGAATGCCGAAATGCTGAAACACGAAATCCTCGAACTTCGCGATAAAGGACACACCATCATCTTCTCCACACACAACATGGCTTCGGTCGAAGAAGTGTGTGACGAGATAGCCCTCATCGACCATTCACAGGTGGTGCTCTCGGGCAACGTCGGCGAGGTGAAAGAGCGTTTCCGCACAGGAAAGTTTGAAGTGACATCCACCGATGGCAGTCTGCACTCCGTAGAGGGCAAATTCATGGTAGACGAGCACCACGTCGATGGTGCGCTCCACACATATCTGCTCCACAAGGTGGGCGACGCCGACAATTCCGCTCTATTCACCTCCGTGGCTACGCAGATTGCTCCACGAAGCATCTCCGAACAAATGCCCACCATGCAAGATATCTTTTTAAAAACCGTCAATCCTTCCTCAGCGCATGAATAAGTTTGGACTCATCGTAGAACGCGAGTTTACCACCCGTGTTAAGAAGAAATCGTTCATCATCCTCACCATCTTGATGCCCTTCATCTTTGCGGCGCTCGTCTTTGTGCCCATCTGGCTATCAAGCATTAAGGACGACAATCAGAAGATGGTAGGCGTATGCGACAAGACGCAGAAATACCTTCCGCTCTTGAAGAGCGATGCCACCTATCGTTTCGTACCCGTGGCAAATGCCGACGATCTCTCGCTCTATGCCGACACCACGGAGTATGAAGCCGTCATCTCCATCCAAGCCGACCTAACCACCCACCCCAAAGCCGTGGCCATCTATTCGCGCAAGGAGGTGCCAGCCGGTCTGCTCTCCTACGTGAGCAACGTGATTAATGAGAAAATACGTCACGACAAACTCGCTGCTACAGGCATCGCTGGGCTTGACAAGATCATCGACGACGTGCAATCGGAGATTACCATCCCCACGCTTAAGCGCAATGCTGAGGGCGACTCCACATCGTCGGACACCAGCATTGCCATTGCCGCAGGCTTCGTCTTCACCTTCCTTATCTATATGTTCGTCATGAGCTATGGCGGTATGGTCATGCAAAGCGTGATGGAGGAGAAGACCAACCGCATCGTAGAACTCATGGTCTCGAGCGTAAAGCCCTTCCAGCTCATGATGGGCAAGATTGTAGGCATCTCGCTCGTTGGCTTCGTACAACTGGCCATATGGGGCGTGATGTTAGCCATTATTCTGACGGGCGCAGGCATGCTCTTCGGTCTCTCAGCAGCCGACACACAGCAAGCCGCTATGGCTTCGCAGATGGCAGGCATGACAGGTGCTGGAGCCGTGCCAATGACAGTACCATCAGAGTCGCAGCAAATCGTCAGCGCGCTGCTCAATCTGCCTTATGCCGAGATGGGCATCTGCTTCGTGCTCTACTTCGTGGGCGGCTACCTGCTCTACGCATCCTTCTTTGCAGCCGTAGGTGCTTCTGTCAATACGCAGGAAGATTCGTCACAGTTTATGATGCCCGTCATCTTTATCATGGTATTTGGCCTCTATGCCGCTATGGGGTCGGCTGAGAACACGAATGGTCCCCTCGCTTTTTGGAGTTCTATATTTCCCCTCACCTCGCCCATTGTCATGATGGTGCGCATCCCCTTCAGCGTGCCCCTTTGGCAAGAGATTCTTTCCATCGCCTTGCTCTACGGCACCGCACTTTTCTTCGTATGGTGTAGTGCCCGCATCTACCGCGTAGGCATCCTCATGTATGGCAAAAAGCCAAGTTTGAAGGAGATGCTGAAGTGGATGAGATATAAATAAAGGTATAAGATTCTACATTCGCTTGTAGTGCTACTTCAAGAAAAGTTCATTCTGCACGTGCAAGAACGGAAGTTTTTGTGTAGCTTTGCACTATATTCATAGCACTATAACGGACAAACAATACGTATAGAGAGGAAAGCCGCGTGCTATTCCTCTCTATTTTGTTTCAAACACAACAGATACAAATGATTTCTATTCCCGAACTCTACGAGATCTTCCTAAAGCATCCCGTCATCACTACCGATACACGCGATTGTCCTGCCGACTCCATCTTCTTCGCCTTGCGCGGCGCCAACTTCAATGGCAACGACTTTGCCGTGAAGGCGCTCGAGAGCGGTTGCGCCTATGCCGTGGTAGACGACCCGCAGCTGAAGGGCGATGACCGATTGATACAGGTCGACAATGTGCTCGTAGCCATGCAGCAACTCGCTACCTACCATCGCCGTCAACTCGAAACACCTATTGTGCAGATTACAGGCACGAATGGTAAGACCACTACGAAGGAACTCACCGCTGCCGTGCTTTCCCGAAAGTTCAACATTCTCTATACACAAGGCAATCTCAACAATCATATCGGTGTGCCCAAGACCTTGCTTCGCCTTCGTCCCGAGCACCAGATAGCCGTGATTGAAACGGGTGCAAGCCATCCGGGCGAGATAGCACAACTCTCAGAGATTGTAGATCCCGACTGCGGTATCATCACCAACGTTGGTCGTGCTCACTTAGAAGGGTTCGGCTCATTCGAAGGCGTGATTCACACCAAAGGAGAGCTCTACGACTATCTGCGCTCTAAGCCCGGAGCATTCGTCTTCCTCGATGGTGACAACCCCTACCTTGCACCCATGACGAGCGGACTGCATACTGAGACTTACGGCAAGCCCGACCATGGCTACAGTGTGGAGGGAGAAGTCGTGGAATGCACACCCTACTTAAAATTCCGCTTCCGCATAGCAGGCGAAGAGTGGCACGAAGTGCAAACCCACCTTATCGGTTCGTACAACGTGACCAATGCGCTTGCCGCCATCACGATAGGCCATCATTTCGGTGTATCTGCCGAAGAGGCTGCTGCCGCCATTGCCGACTATCAGCCCACCAACAACCGCAGTGAGTTGATGCAGACCGCTGACAATCAACTCATCGTCGATGCTTACAATGCCAACCCCACCAGTATGAAGGCTGCGCTCGACAATTTCGCTCTAATCAGTCATCCTCACAAGATGGTCATCCTCGGCGAGATGCGCGAGTTAGGACTCGCTTCAGCAGCCGAGCATCAGAAAGTTGCTGAGCAAGCACTCGGCATGGGTTGTGAAGAAGTGTGGTTCGTGGGCGAAGAGTTTCAAGCCTATTCTGAGGGAGCGCTGTGGTTCCCCGACGTAGACGCCGTAAAGACTGCCATCGAGGGTGGCAACCGTCCCACAGGGCGCCTCATCTTGATCAAGGGCTCCAATGGCACCAAGCTATTTCAGCTTCCCGCCTTGCTCTAAACGAATAGGAGTAAAAAGACTATTGACTCTATTCAATCAAGAAATCTCTTAACTCCTCCCCCCCTCCTTCAACTTCTCAACTCCCCATTGTTATGAAACTTTTCAAGCGAATCTTCTTTGCTTGGCGTGCCCTGTGGCGTTCGCGCTTGCTCCTATGGGTATTCGTACTCATGGCGCTGTTCTATATATGGGCAGCGATGGATATGTTTTGGATAGGCACAGAGGCTTGGCAATCGGCAGCCATGTCTGTACTGTTCATGCTTCCACTGTTTGTCTATGTGGCAGCCATCGTTCTCGTCTACGTATACGCATTTATGAAAGCCAAGATAGCCCAGCAACAAGCCGAACTTGACAAGGCTGCTGCCGCAGCTGCTGCACCATGTGAAGATGCTGAGGCCTTATCAGCTACCTCCGTCCACAATGCGGATGCAGCCTCATCCCCCACCCACACGCTTACTGACGACGACGGCGACCCAGAAGCCTAACAGATCCTGCTTTAAATAATAAAAGAAGCCTACTCACAAGAAGCTATATTTCACGTATAGTCTTTCTTATGAGTAGGCTTCCTCTATATTATATGACGCTAGCTCTCCCCCAAAATGAGCGTTTTCCCATCTGCATGTGATCATTTATCCGTCTGCGAATGAGCGGCAACAGTTCTGCCGAAGGCCAACGGCAGCTTTACCGATGGCCATCGGCAGCTTTACCGAAGGCCAACGGCAGCTCTGCCGAAGGCCATCGGCAGAGACATGATTGTGCATCTTCAGACGAAGTAATGATTATCTGCAGACGAAGAAACTATGGTGGAAGGAACGATATAAGTTAGATATAAATTAGATATAAGTAGATATAAATTAGATATAAGTTCCTTTCTCGGAAGTAGTCTTCCTGCACTAATAAGCTTCTAATAATCTTCCCCAGACAAGAACAGCGTGCGCTCACCGCTTAGGAGGAGCACACGCTGTAATTATTATTAGGAAGCCCAAAGGATGGGATTCTTACGGATCAAGTTCGCTTAGGGGATTACTACCTTCTGACCATTGATCACGTAGATACCTTGGGGAAGGAGCACGTCTACGTTGCCCTGGATGGTCTGACTGTATACCTTACGGCCAGCGAGGTCGAAGATGGTAGCGAGCGTGGTTTGAGGAGCTACAAGGCGGAGCTTGCCTGCGCTTACGTAGAAATCGAAGCCAGCGGCAGAGGATGCATGGTTGATACCTGTGAGGTCGCCGCCTTCCTTCTGATATACGCGTACCCAGTCGAACTTAGTCTCGTAAGTGAAGTTCTGATCGGGAGCTGCAGCCCATCCGCCATTACCTACGCTCTGATTGAGAATGAGGTAGAAGGGCTTGTCGAAGGGCCACTGTGCGGTAGCGTTATCGCCCGTGAGGTCGGTCTTGCGAGCGTAAGAGAATACTTGCTTGCCGTCAACGAACCACTTCAAGAGATCTTCTGTCCACTCCATGCCGAATACGTGGTATTCGTCGATGGTAGCGGTGCCATTGCCTGTCTTAGCGGGGTTGTTGCTATTGCCCATACATTCAGAGCCATCGCTCTTGCTGTTAGCCCACTTGGTGTGGATGGTATGGTGAGTCTTGGTCTCAGAGTCAATCTGTTCCCAGATATCGATCTCACCGCTATAGGGCCAACCGCCGTAAGTGCTCTTGTTAGGCATCATCCAGAATGCGGGGAAGTTGCCCGAATGGCCGAGAGTCTTCATACGGCCTTCCACCTTACCATAGGTGAAAGTAATCTTATCTGATGATTCGATGGAACCGCTGATCATAGCGAGCTTGTTGCCATCACCATCGAGCTCATCGTCGTAAGTATTCTTGAAGCATTTGAGCACGAGTTTGCCGTCTTCTATCCAGCCAGTAGCTTCCTGACCAGCAGTGGTAGTAGCGCAGAAACGCTTCCATGTGGGATTCTGACGTACGGAGCGACTCCAGTACTTGGCATTGGGCTGAGTGCCATCTTCGCCATCGAATTCGTCGCCAAACACGAGGTTGTAGTCAGAGCCTGTATTGTTGAACACGGCAGTAATGCGTACATCGCCATCCACGCTATCGGCGGGCACGGTGTAGACGCCATCAGTCAGTGTTGCGGTGTATTCACCCCATTGCTTCTCACCGCCTACGAACTGCTCACCATCGAGGTTTTGACCATGGCGTACTACGAGGCTCTCAGTAGTATACTTATCATCGAGTCCTACAGCCTTCACGGTGATGGCTTGTCCTTCCATGATCGACTCGGGCAGACCCGTGTTGTTAGCGCCTACGAGTGAACCATCTGTGGTGCGGATGTCGAGTTTGTGCTTCGGATATTCGTCAACCACGTCGAAGTTGAAGTCGATGACGTAACCCGCGTTGTTGTCAATAAAGTTGCCGGTATAGTTGTCACCATAACGACCAGCGGGGTCGGTGCTGTCCCAGTCTATCTTGACGCGAGCACGATACTGTCCCTTGGGCAGACCTGCGGGCAGAGAGAACTGCGGGATGGAGTTGGTAGCTCCCCAGCACTGTGCGCTTGTGGCGTTGTAGTTGAGACTTTCGCCCTTACTATTCTTGCCATTAGCATAGGTGTACGAGAGCATTTCGCCCACTGTTGCTGGTGTACCATCAGCATTGACCGTGGTGTTGAACACGCCATCGCCATCGAGGTCGACGTAGAGGTAGGCATGCATGTAGGCTTTGCCGTTGGGCTTGTAGTCGATGTTTGTGGTGATTACGTCGCCTTCCTTCACGTAGACGTTGCGGTCGCTGAAGTCCTGGTATACCAACTGGTCGTTGGCGGGAACGAGCTTCTGTGCCGTAGCGTGTGTCGTGGTGTTGAACGACAGGCTGTTGAAAGCGCGGTCTTTATTAGGACGGTTGATGGTCAAGTCCTTGGGGAAGTTGATGGCATATTTTTCTGTCTCATCGCCGCTACCCTCGGTAGTGACGAAGGTCGGAGTGATCACTACGTCGCCATCGATGTACTTAGCCGGAATGGTGTAGACATTGTCCTTGGCCATGTAGGCGGGGATGATCTCGTCTACGTACTGCGGAGTCTCGTTGACAAGCGAATCGCTATCGACGTTGTAGCCATGGCGGAGGTAGATCTTACCGAGTTTGAAACCATTAGCAGGCTTAAACTTGATGGTGTAGTCCTTACCGAAATCAATTTCGTGCTTTTCGAAGGTAGAACCATCTGCCATAGTCACTTCACCATTTGTACCCTCATTGCTCAGACCACGTGAGATGTTCACCTTATCGCCATGAACGTTGATACGCGTATCGAGTACTACGCCGCTGTTGTGAGTGATGGTATTGCCATCACCTGTATTACCACCGGCATCGATGCAGTCCCAGTCTACCTTAAAGCGCATGCGGTAGAAGCCAGGCTTGAGATCGGAGGGGATGGTGAATCCGGGCAGAGTCTGGATGTTGCCGCTCTTTGCTTCGCCCGCGCTATTCTTGCCGTTGTAGACAGAGTAGCTCATCACGTCGCTGGTCTCGCCCGGTGTGCCGTTCTCATTGAGTGTGGTATCGAACTTACCATCGTTGTTGCGATCGAGGTAGACGTAAGTGTGCATCCAGCCACCCGTATAGTTGATCGAAGCTGTCACAGCCTCGCCTGCCTTAGCCTTGAGCGATGATGCCAAGCGGTCTTGATATACGAGTTTGTCGGTCTGCTGAGTTGTAGTGATGCTCTGTTCACCATCGGCGCTCTTGAAGGTTACGCCCGAGGTGTAACGATTGTTGTTCTCCTTAGTAGCCGTCTTATCGAAGTTGATGGGATATACACCATACTGGATATTGGGCATAGAGGTATTGTTCACTTCGATATCGTCGACAAACACGGCGAAGTCGCTCGTGAGATCATGCGTAGACTCTACGTCGGGAGCGATGAGGAAGCTATGAATGTTGACGCCAGGAGCGGAGTTGATAGCAAATACGGCGTCGCACCACTTGTTGGTCTTCACCGTAGAGATGCATGAAGCCTCTACCTGTACCACGTCTTTCGACTGCCAGGGACGATCTGCGCGATTGCCAAGGGCAAAGAGCATGATACGTCCCGACTTGGGAGTATAGAGCTTTACGTGAACATACTTCACCGTAGCATCGAGAGCCAAGGGCGAGGCGAGGCCCACCTTTACGCCGAACGTGTTGCTACCGAAGCGTGAGCGCTGGAAAGCGAGCACCTTGTCGGATGTGTTGCCCTCCTGCGTGATATCGTCTACTTCCTTGTGAGGATTGTCTATCACCTTGACGTTGCCCTTGAGCGCATTTGTGCGGAAGGGAGAGTTTTCCCAGGTGTCGTACACGCCCAGGGATGAGCCCTGCGTGTCGCTGGTCTCGAAGTCGATAACGCTCTGTGCCGAGGCTGCCAATGGCATAGTGAGAGCGGCAAGAGCTATATAGTGCTTAATTTTCATTGTGTATAGTCAGATTAGCAAGTTGATTAGAAGATGGAAAGCGTGTGGAGTGTGGGGCAAGCGCGGCTACCGGTGATGCTCACGCGCACGTACTTAGCCGTAGTGCCAGCATCGTAGCTGCTACCCGTGTTGCCATTGAGGGGGATGATGCGCTTGTAGCCCACTGTGGTGGTCTGGATGCTACCGCCCTTCTTGGTCCAATTCGTTCCGTCTGTACTTGTCTCGATGGTGAAGCCCTTGATGCGCTGTCCGAGCTGGATGTACTCCTGGAGTGCTACGTAGTGGATGGCTTTTGCCTCGGGCAGGGTCACCGTGATGGTGATGCCTGAAGTGGTGCCATCGGGAGCAGCCCAATAGGTGTCGATGTTGCCATCGATCATATTCTTGGCATCGTAGGTCTTGGTCTTACCATTGGCGCGAGTAGTAGAAGCTTCTATCTGCACGCCGCTCTGCTGTGCGAGGTCGGTGCCCAAGCGAGCGGTGAGCATCTCGCCGAGTTCCTTGAGGTTGTTCACGTCGGCATCGGGCAGAACGCCTGCCTGGTTGGGCGGGAAGTTGAGGATAAGGGTAGCGTTGCGACCTACTGTCTCGAGATAGATCTTAAACATCTGTTCGGCCGACTTGCAACTTTCGCCTGCATGCCAGAACCATCCGCCCGTCGTAGCCTTCGCATCGCTCTCGCCGGGGAACCACTTCCATGCATTTTCATTACCGCTTGTGCCGTCGCCCATCGACCAGCAAGTTTCGCCAGCCCAGCCCTGTTCGTTACCAATCCAGCGAGCTTCGCCGCCTGTACCCCAAAGGATGATGTTGGGACAAGCATTGTGGATAGAGTCGCGCAGGTTGGGAATGTCGTAGTAGCGAGTAGCGTTGTCGATATTACGTGTCTCGTTGGCACCGCCATAGTAGCCATTAGATCCCGTAGCACCATCGAACCACATCTCAAACTGGTCTGCTCCGTACTGGGTCATTTCTGCACACTGAGCGAAGAACACCTTCTTGGCATACTCGTCGGTATAGTTGCCATTCTCATCCTTCTTGCCCCAGTAGGCGCTGTTGCGGTCCCACGGAGAGATGTAGAAGCCATACTTTAGGCCAAGGTCTTGGGCAGCCTTTGCAAAGTCGCGCGGAATGTTGGTCTGCTGAGCATTGGTATTGCTGCTCTTGGTCACATTGTGATCGGTGGTCTTTGTAGGCCAAAGGCAGAAGCCATCATGGTGCTTCACCACGGCGATACCACCCTTCATTCCGCCTGCCTTGATTGCTTCAAGCCATTGGCGAGGATTGGGCACGGCGGTCGGAGCGAAGGTGCTTTCGTCCTCGCTACCATCGCCCCATTCTTTGCCCGTATACGTATTCATGCCATAGTGGAAGAAGGCATAAAACTCGGTCTGATTCCACTTCAACTGACGAGCTGAAGGAACGGGGAATACTGGACGCGGCTCATTCTCCGAAAGATCGGGAGTCGCTGTGTCCAACGTGAAGTCTGCACTCTGTGCCAAAGCCACGGATGGTGTGCCCACAGCCAGCATGAGTGCCGATAACATGATGGAGATTTTTTTCATAATAATAGTATGGATTTGTAGAAATTAATTCATGAAAGGTTAATAGGATGTGAGTTGAAGAGTTTACTGAAGAATGTTCTGGCTATCAACAGCAGTAGCTTTCCGCTCACTCATCAACTTGATAGAAAAGCTCATAAAATGAGCTACGCCTATTCAATCTGCACGCTCACTCGGGATAGTTGAGATTTTCCTCTGTAGCGCAGTTGAGCGTCTCTTCAAGGTATTTGCGTGACTCATAGCGAGCCATGGGGAGGTCTTGTAGCAAGTAGTTACCACAGTCGCGCTCGGTGGCGCCAGGTATCTCGCCCTCATAGTTGGCTATAAATTCAAAGGTGCGCTGCATGAGTGGCAGTACGTCGCGGCTTGTCAAGTCGCCCTTTACGATGAGGTAGTTGCCCGTGAGGCATCCCATCGGTCCCCAATAGACGATGCGATCTTTCCACTCTGCGTCGTTGCGCAGATAGGTGGCAGCCAAGTGTTCTATCGTGTGGATAGCTCCGGGATGGAGGACAGACTCGCGATTGGGTAGCTTCATGCGCACATCAAAGGTGGTCACTACTTCCGTGCCTACCTGATCCTTACGGCTCACGTAGATGCCGCGATGAAGGCGTGTATGGTCTATGGTAAAACTGGGTATCTTTTGCATGAAAGGGAGAATTTTTAGTTGAAGAGTTGAGGAGTTAAGAGAGTTGCTTCAGACTGTCAGAGCTTTTCAGAAGGCTAAAGGTAACATTATAACCTCATAACCTTAAAACTCTAAACTCACTCTTACCTCACTCAAAACTGAGCGCATCGCGCTCACTTCGTCAGTGCTTCAAGCAGAGCCTTGGTCACACCGAAGGAGCGGTCTGCCATGGTCTCCCAGAAGTTTTGATATTGATCGAAATGCTTATCAGCTCCAGGGGTATCGCTGATGATACGGAAACTTAGGAAGGGCACTCCATAAAGGTAGCACACCTGCGAGAGTGCACCGCTCTCCATATCTACAGCCAATCCATCGGGATAGCGCTCCTTGATATGATTGAGCTGTGTGCGATCGGTGATAAATTGGTCGCCACTGCAGATAAGTCCGCTGTGGAGGTGAATATCTTGTGGATGGATGCTAAGGGCGGCTTGGAGCAAATGGGGATCGGCTTCGTAGTAGAGAGGGAGCCCCTGTACCTGTCCGAGTTCCGATTCTGGTCCGCAGTCGACGTCGTGGTAAGCCACGCGGTTTCCTGCCACCACATCCATTACGGCGAGCTTTGGGTCGATGCCTCCAGCCACGCCCGTATTGATCAGTGCGTCGGGATGATAGCGATGTATTAGCTCTACGGCTCCTACGGCAGCGTTGACTTTTCCTATGCCGCTTTCCATCAGCACCAAGTGCTTGCCATGGAGTTCTCCCTCGACGAAAGCGAATCTTCCTTCGCCCGTATGCTTCACGTCGGAGAGTAGAGCCACAATTTGCTCATGCTCCTTGTGCATCGCATTGATAATAGCTATGGTCATTGTATTAGTTTGTCGTTATAACGTGCTTCGGGGGCGAATTTAGCAAAAACTTAGCGGGCTGCAAAATTTATGCAAATAAAAAGACTATTTAATAAGTAATAAGTAAGAAGTAAGAAGTAATACATGCTGGCTGATAGCCTTTCAGCCAACTTTCAGCCAATACCGGGGGCGACGCGTCCTCGCGTCGGCGTTAGCAAAAATGCCACCACTTAGTTCCGTGGGCGACGCGTCTCGCGTCGGCTTTGCTAAGGGATCAAGCAGTCTGCTTGTTGGTAGTAGTATTCACCACTAAAATAGTGGAGAAGCCGACGCGAGACGCGTCGCCCACGGAACTAAGTGGTGGCATTTTTGCTAACGCCGACGCGAGGACGCGTCGCCCCCGGTATTGGCTGAAAGTTGGCTGAAAGGCTATCAGCCAGCATGTATTACTTCTTACTT
>JBNMGC010000038.1:0-15075 GCA_050873845.1 Alloprevotella sp. | reverse complement strand
CTTTTCGGCAAAGCCGTAGAGCACCTCGCAGTCGGCCTCGGGAGCACCAGCGAGGATGGCTCCCATGCGGGTAGCGCAGGCGAGGAGTACGGATGTCTTGAGACGGATCATCTCTAGGTATTCGTCTATGCTGACGTCGGTACGGGTCTCGAAGTTGACGTCGTACTGCTGTCCTTCGCAGATTTCGCGAGCGGTACGGGCAAAGAGGCGCAAAGCTTTGGCGCTGTGCTGACAGGGGCACTGCATGATGTGCTCGAAAGCCATAATGAGCATGGTGTCGCCTGAAAGTACGGCGGTATTTTCGTCCCATTTCTTGTGTACGGTGGGCTTGCCACGACGCATGTCGGCGTGGTCCATGAGGTCGTCGTGTAGAAGGGTGTGGTTGTGGTAAGTCTCAAGACCGATGGCTGCGGGCATAGCTTTCATGGCATCGTCGCGATAGCGTGAATAGGCCATGAGCAAGAGTGAGGGGCGGAGGCGCTTACCGCCCATAGAGAGCACGTAGTCAATGGGTTCGTAAAGTCCCTCTGGTCGCGATGGGTAGGGCACTGCTTGCAGGGCTTTCTCGATGAGGGGCGCCCACGAGGTGTGGCGGGCAAACTGTGTGAGGAGCCATTCTTTCTGTTCGGCAATGGTCAGCGAGGAATTGTCGAGAAGGATGGCATCGTCGGCTTGGCGCAGGGGAGCCACTTCGCGGTGAGAGTCGATGTAGTCGCGCTCTTGCACGTTTTTGAGAATCTCGTCGTAGCTCACCTTCTGGCCTTTGGCTTGGAGTTCATCATAGCGGCGGCGGGCACGCACTTCGGCTGAGGCGGTGACGAATATCTTGAGTTCGGCATCGGGAAATACCACTGTGCCGATGTCGCGACCGTCCATGACGATGCCTTTCTCGCGTCCCATCTCTTGCTGCTGAGCCGTCATGGCGGTACGTACGAAGGGCAGGGCTGCGATGGGGCTTACGTGAGAACTTACCTCGAGTCCGCGAATCTCGCTCTCTACGCACGCTCCGTTGAGGCATACGAGTGGCAGGTTTGTGGCGGGATCGAGCTTGAAGCTCACTTTCACTTGGGGCATGAGTTGCTCGAGTTCTTCGGCACGCACGCTGCCATCGGCATTGAAGAGCCCGTGGCGCAGGGCAAAGAGTGTGACGGCGCGATACATGGCGCCTGTGTCTACATAAATATAGCCCACTTCGCGGGCAAGGTCCTTGGCCATGGTGCTTTTTCCGCACGATGAGTGGCCATCGATGGCTATGATAATCTTTTTCATAGATGAGTGATATGCTGTTTGGGTGATATGCACGGGATGTTGTAGGGGCTTTTAGTATGGTGCTTGCCTTGTGATAATTCTCTTACGCTGACTCGGGCTTTGAGCCCTTCGTCAACGTGCCGAAGCGAGACGCTTCGCCCCCACTTCCTATGAGTAGACTTCTTGCTCGCTTTTGATGCCGCGAGGACGCTTCGCCCCCGGTACTGGCTGAAGTCCTGCCAGCATGTAATACTTAATACTTAATATTATAGCCTATATCCCGCCGTACACATCACGGAGTTGCCCGCCTGGTGGTATTTGGCATAGGAGAGTCCGAACTGGAATCGCTTCACGTTGATGCCAGCACCGGCTGAGATGCCCGCCCAGTGGGATGAACCTGAGGCTTTGAGCTCATAGGCGCGGCGGAAGTTGTAGCCCAGGGAGAGGTAGAGGAAGTCGGTACACGTGATGTCGATGCCCGCCACCACGTGGTTGAGCAAAAGCTTACTCGTGCTCACCTCTTGGCTCTTGCCCGTTTCGGGGGCTTCGGTCAGCGCGTAGTAGCTCGACTTCCATCGGGTGAGGTCGGTCAGCGTCAGGTGGAAGCGCACGGGCAGATGAGCCATGCCCTTGCTCAGTCCGAGCGAGAGAGTGAAGGGTAGGTGGGTGTGTACGCGGTCGTCGTAGGCCTTGAGCTGTGTGCCCACATTCTGCACCGAGGCCGAGAGCGAGAGGTCATTGTCCTCGTCGAGATAGTTCACCCCGAGATCTACTGCCATGGCTATAGACGAATAGTCCGCCAGGTTGGAGAAGATGAACTTAAGGTTGGCTCCACCGCTCCACCGGTCGGTGAGCAGATAGCTATAGCCCGCTCCCATCACGAAGTCTTTGGCGCTGAAGCTTCCCGTGACGTTGCCCACCTCGTCGGTCTCGTCCATCTTGCCATAGTTCATGAGTTGTACGCCCGTGGCAAGCGTGTGGCGCTCGCCAAAAGCCTTGACAAAGTGCGCTCCCATCCATGTGCTTCCGCTGGCATAGGTCATGAAGTTGAGCGCGAGCGATTTGTCGCTCACGTTGGCATAGAGTGCGGGGTTGGTCCATCCAGCCGAGGGCGTATCGTCGATGAGCGAGACGTTTTGTCCGCCAAGGGCAGCCGTGTGGGTGGAGGTGGGGAGCTTTAGAGAGTTGAACGAGGATGAATACTCTTGTGCTATCGTGGTGGCCACGGGGAGTAGCATGAGGAGTATCGCCAGGAGTCTGTGGGTCATTTTTCTGATTTATCAAAATAGTAGGTGTGGGCTACTTCTATTACTAAATCGGTAAGATGAAGTGAATATTGCCTTGCAAAGGTACATTTTTTATTGGGCTGAGGCAAATAGCGAGGACTTATATATTCATCCCTCGCGCGCGTACGTACAGAGAGTTTTGTGGGCGAAGATGTCTGCATCTGTCACTGATGGCATTGAAATGCTCTGAATATCAATTGATAACGATTGCTGTGCAGGCAGATTTGCCTACACTTTGCTTGCACTTTGCCTACACTTTGCTTGCATTGCTAAGGTGGGGAGTTGGGGCTCTGCCTGCTTTGTGGGCGACGCGTCTCGCGTCGGCATCGTCACTATTCAAGCAGACGAATATTGTCTGCAGAGCTATGGATTTTTTCTCATGGACGCGGAGAAACTCGTCCAAGGGATAATTTTATCTTGACCATGGGGTAATGAAAACGGCAACGGGGGATAGTTTGCAAGACTATAAGTGGGTAGAAATGAGACAGAGTGAAGGAGGAGTGCAAGCAAATACTGACTGCCTACACTCACTTAAGTTGCTGGTAACCAACTGAAATGTGTGCACGGAGTGACGGATGTGGGAAAAGCGGAGGGTAAAACTTGCTGTAATGTGCGGGCGCGCATACGCGTGAGCTTGTCGATCGAAGCTGAAGGACTTGATAGACGATGGCCTTAGTTTGAGCTTGGTAACGAAAAAAGAGTGTACAGTTTGTACACTCTTTTTGGCTGCTAAGCAAGTATGTTGCAACTTTGCGGTAGATTCAAATGGAAAAGTAAGATATATGACATTAATTGACAGTCACTTCATGAATGCCCGTAGAGGTGCGTACGATCTCGTAGTTGCCACACTCGGCAAAAGCTTCTGGCGAGATGTAGGTGACCGAACTGGGCACGTAGACGCGCTTCAAGTTGGGGCAGCGCTCCACGGCATAGTCCTCTATACGCTTGGTGCCCTCTGCCACTACGATCTCTTCAAGGTTGTCGAGATAGTAGAGCGTGTTCTTATCCATCACCTCCATGGGGCGAAGTTCCACGCGACGTATGCCTGCCGGCACGTAGTAGGGATATTCCTGGCCCTTGTAGTAGACCACGCCCTTGTACGACTCGAGCTCCGTGTTCTGCGGATCCACCTCTACCGCTTCCAGCAGCGGGCACTGGTGGATGAGGCTCTCGGGATTGTTGCCAAAGGTGGTGATGTTGCGGCCTACGATGAGCTGCGTGATGCAGTCGGGGATTTGCTCTGTGGGCTGGAACGACGATATCTGCAGTCCGCTCACGCTGTAGGGCACGGTGACGGACTCGTCGCCAGTGGTCTTCACACTCTGCACGTTGAGGCGGCTCTCTTGATAATTGTATGTGAACTGGTCGTCCTCGAAGAGGGTGAAGTCCATGCGGATAGGCACGAGTTTGCTCTGATAGGTGCTGAGGCTGGAAGCCTCGTACTCGGCATTGTTGGTGGGGTCGCTCACGTACCATTCGCCATCGGCATATACATAGTTCCAAGCGTGACCACCTGCGGGCACGAGCCATCCGTTGGCTATGAAGCAGGGTATGCCTTGGGTGAGCAGCATGGTCTTGAGCAGATTGGCGTAGCCCTGGCATACGCAGCGCTTGTACTTAAACACTTCGTAGGGCTTGAGGTAGGCGGGGTCGCTCCATGCGTAGCTCACGTTCTTCGTGATCCATTCGAAGATGTTGCGATAGGTCTTATAATCGTCGTCTCCTTCCTTGAGATTCTTGTCTACGAAGTCTTTGATCTCGGCATATTGAGCGTCGGTGATTTCGGTCTCGCCCATCTCGAGCGCCTGCTTCGGATCGACCTTTTGCAAGATTTGCCACACGGCTTGTGCACCATTGGTGCTGAGGGCTTGTGCGCCGTCGGGCTGAGGGTATTCTATACCTGTGGCTGACTTGATGGTGGGGGTGGTGGCGGGAGATGGACAGATGGTGAGATTGTCGTCGGCCGTGTCGGTCTGACAACCTGCGAGCAAGAGGGCTGCGGGGAGGATGAGGTAAGAGAGTTTCATTGAGTGATAATGTTTTGTTGAGAGCAATGCGAGCTGCTCCGTGTTTTTCAGCCGCTAAGTTCGGCATTTATTCTGAGAATGCCAAGGGAGTGGAGGGGTATTTTCGGGGTGGAATGCTATATAGCCTTTCAGCCAATACTGGGGGCGACGCGTCCTCGCGTCGGCATCAAATAGTTCCTTCTTTTCAAAAAAGAAGTGAATTTATAGGAAGTGGGGGCGAACCGTCCCGGTTCGGCTTGTCACACGAGGCTCGATGCCGAAGTGGGGCAAAAGGAGTCTCGATATATCTTACGACACCTTGGGTATCGAGCCCTCCGCGCCGTGCCGAAGCGAGACGCTTCGCCCCCACTTCCTATGAACTAACCTCTTGCCCACTCGCGATGTCGACGCAGCTTTGCCCACATAGCTCTAATATTGTTTTCCTACAAGGAAAAAGCAAAGCAGGCGTCCCTCGCGATGAGGAACGCCTGCTCTGAAAAAATCTTTGTCGGAAGAGGGCGAAGGGTTAGAAGATTACCTTCTGACCGTCTACGATGTATACGCCTTTGGCAGTCTTGCTAACGCGACGACCGCTGAGGTCGAAGATAGACTTCTGAGTCTTTACGCCGTTAGTGATGGTGGCGATAGCGGTGGGCAGACCATTGGTGAGGTCGAGCTCGAGGGTCTCGCCAGCCTTGATGTCGTAGGTCTTCACGATGTTGTTGTAACGTACCTTTACGGTGCGGTCCTGCTGAAGGTTGTTGGTCACCTTGGCAGAGGTAGCCTTGCCGTCGACCCATTCTTCGTCAACGAGGTAGTTGCCCTGAGCCTTGAGGCCCTTCACGCTACCCTGCTTCCATGCTGAGGGAAGTGCGGGAAGGATGGTGATCACGTCGTCGTAGCTCTGGAGGAGCATCTCGGCGATACCACTGGTGCAACCATAGTTACCATCGATCTGGAAGGGTGAGTGAGAGTCGAAGAGGTTGTAGTAGCAACCGCCTTGACCACCCATCTGAATGTTGTAGGCAGTGGAGTGCTTCAGTGCTCGCTGAAGGTTGTAGTGAGCCTTGTCGCCATCGAGAGCACGAGCATAGGTGTTAGTCTGCCAGCCCATTGACCATCCCGTTACGTCGCCGTTACGAGCGATCTGACCATTGTAGGCAGCCTGGAAGAACTTCACGCTATCGGCATCGGTAGCGAATGCGCTTACCTGGTTGAAGGGGAAGAGGCACATGAGGTGAGAGAGGTGACGGTGGCCTGGCTCAGTGAGTGCATTGTTTTTCCACTCAGAGATACAAGGCTTATTTTCGCTCCAGTTTACACCACCGGGGTTGTACTGCTCAGTCCAGAGACCCTTGTCGAAGTTATTGTAGAGATCGTCGAGTTCAGCCATCTGCTCTGCAGTGATGGGCGATTCGTCGCCAAGCTCTGCTTGAGCTTGGTAGAGATCCTTCAAGCCTTGATAGGCAGTCTGCTGAGCAAATGCTGTAACGTCAGTGGGTCCGTGCTCGGGGCTCCATTCGTTCTTAATCTCATACTTACCATTGCTGTCCTTTGAGGCAATGCTCTTTGTGAAGAGAGCGTTGCTGTACATTACGGGGATTGCCTTCTTGAGGAAGTCGCGGTCGAGTGTGTATTTGTAGTAGCGCCACAGGTGGTCACAATACCATGCGCCGAGTGTCTTGATAGAACCATTACACCAGGTGGTAGTACCACCGAAGATGTTGTTCTCAACGGCTACTGTCCAGCCCTTAGCACCACTCTTGATGCGCTGTGCAAGAGCTACCCAAGGTGAATTGGGAGCAGTGGCGAGGTCGATGATGTGGTTCAAGAAGGGAAGATGCATTTCGCTGAGGTTGGTGGGGTCAGCGGGCCAGTAGTTCATCTGTACGTTGATATCAGCGTGAACGTCGCAGTGCCAGAAGTCGGTGTTGGAGCGATCGTTCCAGATGCCTTGCAAGTTGCTGGGAGCGTGGATTGAACCATCAAGGTTGGCACCAACTGTCATGTAACGACCATACTGGAAATAGAGCGATTCGAGATACAGACCGTCGTTTGTGGTCTTGTTGGCGTCAGTAGCGTAGTATTTTACAAGTTCTTCTGTAGTCTTGTCAGTACAAACAGAGGCCAAGTTCAAGTTAACGCGGTTCATGTAGCCGCTGAAGGCAGTCACGTGGTCGTTGTAGAGCGTAGTGTAGTCTTTAGCTGAGGCAGCTGTCAGACGGCTCTGTACGGTAGCTGCAATGTCGGCAGCAGATGCACCGCTTACGCAGCCATTCTTTGTAGCGTCGTAGTCGGTGGCGGCAGCCATCATTACGTAAGCCCACTGAGCGTTGGATACGCGGATGCCGTCTTCGCTGGTAGTGATGGTTGCTCCGTCGCTGGCAAATACCTTCAAGGCAGTGTTGTAACTTACTGTGTTGAGCTTGCCGCTAAAGGTGGAGGTGGCGTCATTGTAGGTTACTTCGCTTGCATTGATTCTTGTGTCGGGCTGGTAGCTGAAAAGCAAGTCGAGCTTATCAGTGCCGTTGGCTTCATAGTGAGCTACGAGCACCTTGTCGGTGGCTGAAGTGAAGTAACGACGGGTATAGGTCGTAGCTTCATCAGAGCTCTTATAGTTTACACCGCCCACGCCGTTCATAACGTCGAGGTAGCGCACATAGCCCTTCACGGGTTTGCTGTTGTCCTTGAGTGAGAAGTTGTCGCTCTTGTCGATTGCGATGATTGAACCAAAGTTCTGGTACCAACCACGTCCTTTGGCTTCCTGCGCTGAACCTGAGCCACAAGAGCCGTTAGTGCCCTCAAAGAGAGTCTTCTCGTTGAACTGGATTTCATCCTTATAGAGACCTCCGCGAATGGTAGCGCCAATCTGGCCATTACCCAAGGGAAGCGCATATTCCATCCATGTGTCGTTTACGCCAGTGTGCTCTACGGGCACATTGTACCAAAGAGCGTAGTCGCTGATGTCGGTAGGACGAGTGCCTGCTTCAACGGTGTTGAATTCACCGATGACAGACATCGGGTCGATATCCTTAAAGAAGAACTGCGAGGGGTTGGAAGTGCTTTCCCAACGTACGATGTTATCGCCGTCGCCCTGCATGTGCATCGCATTGTGGCTAGAGTTAGAGCAACTTTCGTCTACGATGGTGCAATAGCCATTGTAAGTTGAAGCTGCGATGGTGTATACACCAGCTTCGCTCTTGCTGCTTACCATGCTTACAGCATTGTTGTCCTTTGAAGGGATAGGACCAGCATAGGCACTGCTTGAAAGGTTCTTGATATAGTATTTACCAGTCTGGCCTTCTACTTTTTCGAAAGTCCATACGTGGTTGGCCTTGTCCTTATTAGCATCGCGGCCCATAGTGCTGCCTTTGCTGTACATAAACAAGTTGGGGTAGGCCTTGCTGGAGATGATTACGTAGATGCCATCAAGGTCGGTGCCTTGGCGGTCGGCTGAGTTGAGGGCTGTAAGAGCTGCTTCCAACTTGGTGATGGCTGCTTGCAAGTCTTCCTTCGTGGTGGGGGTAGTAGCAGGGATGGCATTCACCGCTTCTGTAGCATCAGCGTGGAAATATTTGTAGCTGGCTGCATCGCGGATCTGTGTCACAAGGTTGTTGTACTCATTCTGCAGGTCGCTCAATGTGCCTTCTGCACCAACGAAGTAGAGCTGGTTGCCGGTGTCGCCTGCAGTCCATTCGCTAAGCTTTCTGCCTACACCTTGGCCTTGGTACTGGTTCAAACATTGACTCTCACCCACACGGCGGATTTCAAAGTACTTGTCGGCAGAACCATTGATGATTGTGAGTTTTACAGCATCCGACTGGTTGCTTGATGTGCTGTAGAATGAGTTTGAAAAAGTCACGTAGTTGCCGAGTTTGCTTTTCATGATGAAGCTCGACTGCGTACCGATAAATTGGTACTGCGTGGCGTCGCCATTGCTGGAGACGGTCTGCATTTGGTTGCCCGAACCTTGGTCGCCCAAGTACGCGCCCCCTGTCTTAAATTTGATGGGGTAGTACGTAGGATTGGCCTCGGTACTGAAGTCGGGCAACGAACTCTGTGCTCCTGCCATAAGGAAGGCGAACAGGGCAAAGAAGAAAAGGGTAAATCTTCTCATAGTCGTTGTAGTGTTGATGGATTAATATTTGTAGATTTGTTGTTTTTCGTAGTTTACGAGAAAGCCTTTGTATATTACGTATTTCTTTTTACGTAAATTACGCCACAAATGTACAACATTCCTACTTTATTTGCAAGGTGAGGAGCGCATTTTAACTAAAAGAGAACTGCAAGAGAAAGCATTAAGCCTCTTCTTGCAGTTCTCATCGTTGATTGTCTCTGTATGAGCGTGGTGATATAACGCTATTCGCTCGTGGTCTGAGAGTTAGTTGTCCATGTTTTGCCAGATGCCGCTGTGTGTCAAGTCAGTCTTTTTATTGTTAAGACCGTCGCTGGCACCAGTGTCTGTGGTGTCTTCATCATAAGACTTTATTGATGAGAGGGCAAGCATTCCTTCTGTGCTGTATCTTATGATGGTGGCTGTGGGCTGAATATATGCTTTTTTCATTGTTTCCTGTTATTAGTATGTTGGGGATGTTTGAGTGAAATGTTACTTGATGAACACTTTCTCACCATTGGCTTTTACAAAAATGCCGTGGGCGGGGCAGGGGATGCGGCGGCCTTGTAAATCGAAGTAAGCGTCGGTATAGCTCTCAGCAGCACTTGAAGCGGTTGTAGCTGAATGGATGCTCGTGGTCTGACCGAAGTTGAAGAGCAGTACGGGTGCGGCTTCGCTACCTGTGGTAGAACCATAGTAGGCTTTGTTGGCTTTGATCTCGCGGTCGGTGGTAGAGGTCACTTTGTACAGACCGATGCCTTGCCCGCCATTCTTCAGTACGTAAGCTGTAGCGTCAGTGGCGATAGTTGTTGGAGTGAGCGTACCCTTCAGCGCAGTGGTGAGGCTGGCGTCAGTGTTGCTATAGGCAATGGTGAATTTGTACGGCGTATCGCTATCTGTGCCTTCGAGGATGACGGGAGTCTCGGCGGGAATCACGCCCGAAGTAATCTCAGTCAGCATGATTTCTTGGTTAACCTCCGTGCCGGTATAGGCTTTCACGCCTTCGGGAATGTTTACAGCCATCGGCAGATTCACTGTGGCATAGCCAGCTGCGCTGATGGTGATGGGAATTTCGGTGACTTCTTGGATAAGGAAGTTGTTGGAAGAACCATCGTTTCCATCATCCCATGCTACCACGTGATTGTCTTCGTTACGGCATGAAATGTAGCCATCGGCTGAAGAATTTGATTTGTCTACTAATGCAACAGCACATTCAGTATCTACTTTATTGGATGCTGTGCTTATTGTGTATTCTCCGCGTGTTCCGCTTTCGGGTACGATTCGAATCCATGTCTGTGTACCATTCGTGTTGCTTAGATAGTTCTTTGAGTTAGATCCTTTGATGTAGTATCTATCTGTCTTACCATCAGCAGTCAGCTGCTCGAATTGCCACAAGGCAGGGACGATATTGGCAGCGAGTGTACCATGTGAAAGCGCGTTGTTGCCGGTGTCTTCGCTCGTCTCGCTGTTTTCTTTTTGAGTATCTCCGTAGTTTTCTGACAAATATTTTCCGTTGGCTGGGCCTCGCACACATTTTATTGTGTAATATTTGCCTGTTTCAGGAAGCATGGTAGCGGTAGCAGCAATGGCTTCTTCCAATGCTTTGTATTTGATGCCCTTCTCATCGGTAGAGGCATTCTTGAATGCATTTAGAGCAGCCGTGAGCTCATCTGTTACCTTGATATAACCGATACCATTAAGAGAATTGCTTGCTTTCTTGATTATAGCTGCATCCCATGCATCGGTATATGTAGAAATATCCGTGATGAACTTGAAACATGAGGCAGAAGCTGCACTTTCCCAACGAACCACGCCATTGCCCTCTGGATTATTGTTCCAATTGACCATGTGCCATGCATTGACAGTTGTGCTTCCGCTTTTGTTAGTGCAATCTGCATCGTATATATTACCATATCCTATGGTTGAACTTAATGCTAGTGTGTATTCTTTTGCGTTAGCTTCATCTACAAGTTGATATTCGAGGTCGTTTCTTGTAGGAACAGCACCGACATATTTGCCATAGTAATCGCTATAAATCTTAAACTTTCCGTTGCTACCCTTGATAAGAGTGAAAAGGAAACGATAGCCATCTTTAGCAGAGTTTGAGCCTAAGTATCCTCCACCTACGTTATTTCTATTGGTCTCTTTGGCGAAGACGTATAGAGATGTATGTTGAAGATTGCCAATTATTACTTTCTCGCCTCCTTGGAGATGATGATACTGAACTGTGGGCTGCAATTCTGAGATAGCTTCTGTCGTTTTAGAATCTCCAAGTGAAGCTGCTGTCTTGTTTTGATAAGTTTGGAAAGCCGTTGCCACTTTATCGTAGTAATCTTCGGTATACGTAAAGAGCCCAGTTGTGGCAGCACTTTTGTCAAGAGTAGAAATTTTGTGTGCTGCGAGTAGGGCTTCTTCAAAATCGTCAGCACCGACAAATTTGAATGAAGAGCCCTTGCCGGTTCCTTGGCTTGTATTGTTGTGATTCCAATAGGATAGGTAATTATCGCGCTTGTTAAGGTATCTTTGATAGTCACCAGATACACCTGATAGCTTGAATGCATTGCAATTGGTAGCATCGTATGAGGAACTTGTGCAGATGAAGTTGAAGCCCACTTCATTGTCAGCGATAGAGCTCGTGGTAGTCCCGTCTGTGTATTCTATCATAGATGCGCGTGAAGCACCATAAGTGTTGTTACTACTATTGGTTAGACCCAATACCTTGCTCGTACCAGATGCTTTGTTGTAGAAGCGGTAGCCGTTGGTGGCATCGCCTACCAAGCACCATTTTTCTTCGTCCGTGTTAGAACGGGTAGTTGTGGTGAGCGTTAATCCGTTGTCATCTTTGTTGCTAATGCTCATCCAACCATTGCCATCCATATTTTGGATATAATACCAATGGGTGTTTTCTGCCCATTCGCCATTTGTTGGCGCATCGGATGGGATGAATACTTGTCCCCATGCCGTACTTCCTGCAAGGAATGTGAGGAGCAAGGTGAAAAGAAAATGTGTAATAGTTTTCATCATTTTGCGTAGTGTTAGAAATATAATATGCCGCAAAAGTAATGTATAATTGTTAATAGTGCAAATAGGGGGGGATAAAGTATGTTAAATAATATACGAATGCGTTGTTTTTTTATGGTAATGAAGGAAAGATTGTGGGCGTAAGAAGAAAAAATGCCTCAGCGGTTAGGCCGAGGCATTGTATGAGGAGAATAAATTGCTCCTTTATAATAAGATTTGCTCCTATCTATAATAAGATTTGCTCTTATACTTTAACAAGATGTACCCCTATATATAATAAGGTGTGAAACCTATTGGGAGCGAATCCCTTTTGGGGATGATCGGAGGATTAGTGGCAGCAGGTGCAGGGCTTGAGTTGCTTGAAGAAGTCGTTGCCCTTATCGTCTACGAGGATGAATGCGGGGAAGTCTTCTACGGTAATTTTCCAGATGGCTTCCATGCCGAGTTCGGGATATTCTACGCAGTCGATGCTCTTGATGCAACTTTGTGAGAGAACGGCTGCTACACCACCGATGGTACCGAGGTAGAAGCCGCCATGCTTTTTGCAAGCTTCTGTTACGATGTCGCCACGGTTACCCTTGGCAATCATTACGAGCGAACCACCATGATCTTGGAATTCGTCTACGTAGGGGTCCATGCGGTTGGCTGTGGTGGGGCCCATTGAGCCGCAGGGGTAGCCAGCAGGAGTCTTGGCGGGTCCAGCGTAGAGGATGGGGTGATCCTTGAAGTACTGGGGCAGGTCTTCACCTGCGTCGAGGCGTGCTTTGAGTTTGGCGTGAGCAATGTCGCGAGCCACGATGATGGTACCCTTGAGGCTTACGCGGGTACTAACGGGGTACTTGGTGAGTTCTGCGCGTACGGCATCGATGCCCTTGTCGAGGTCAATCTCGATGCCCTTGCTGCCTTCGCCCGGGTTGCGAAGCTCTTCGGGGATGAGCTCTGTGGGGTTCTCGTCCATCTTCTCGAGCCAGATGCCGTCCTTGTTGATCTTAGCCTTGATGTTGCGGTCGGCTGAGCAGCTTACACCCATACCGATGGGGCAGCTTGCGCCGTGGCGGGGCAGACGGATCACGCGGATGTCGTGAGCCAAGTACTTACCGCCAAACTGTGCGCCGAGTCCAATCTTGTGGGCTTCGTGGAGTAGCTTTTCTTCGAGGTCGATGTCGCGGAATGCGCGGCCTGTCTCGTCGCCTGTGGTGGGCAGGTTGTCGTAATATTTAATAGAGGCGAGCTTTACGGTGAGGAGGTTTTTCTCTGCGCTGGTGCCGCCGATCACGAATGCGATGTGGTAGGGCGGACAAGCTGCTGTGCCGAGGCTCTTCATCTTTTCTACGAGGAAGGGGAGGAGTGTGCCTTCGTTCTGGATGGTGGCCTTGGTCATGGGGTAGAAGTAGGTCTTGTTGGCAGAGCCACCGCCCTTAGCTACCATGACAAAGCGGTATTCATCGCCTTCACAAGCTTCGATGTCGATCTGTGCGGGGAGGTTGCAGCGCGTGTTCACCTCGTCGTACATGTTGAGGGGAGCGTTTTGTGAATAGCGGAGGTTGTCCTGTGTATAGGTGTTGTACACGCCGCGGCTCAGAGCTTCTTCGTCTTCGAAGTCGGTCCATACGCGCTGGCCCTTTTCACCATGGATGATGGCTGTACCCGTGTCTTGGCAGAAGGGGAGAATGCCTTTCACGGCAGTCTCGGCATTGCGCAGGAACTGCAGTGCAACGTACTTGTCGTTTTCGGAGGCTTCGGGGTCAGAGAGGATCTTTGCCACTTGGAGGTTGTGCTCGCGACGGAGCATGAATTCCACGTCGTGGAAGGCTTGCTGAGCCAGCTGTGTGAGCGCTTCTTTGCTCACCTTGAGGATAGTTTTGCCTTCAAACTCGCTTGTGCTTACGCCTTCTTTGCCAATGAGGCGATACTCTGTGGTGTCCTTGCCCAACTGGAACATAGGAGCATACTTAAACTCGGGAGTTGTTGCCATTGTTATGTTGTTATAGTAGAATATTTATGTTTGCGATGGCAAAGTTACACTTTTCGGTCTAAAGGTGCACGTTTTGTTCATGCTTTTTTAGGGATTTCTATAGCAGAAGGTTGACATTGGAATACACAAAAAGTTGCGCTCCCTACCGCCCTCGGTGTGGAGGAAAGTAAAGAGCGCAACTCGCTTAGTGCTTATATATAATGCGTATGAAAAGATTCAGTCTATGCGCTGAAGGAGGTTAGATTACATCATGCCGCCCATGCCGGGGTTGGCCATAGGCATTTCGGGCTTGTCTTCCTTCTTGTCGCAGATGACGCACTCTGTGGTGAGGAACATGCCTGCTACAGAAGCTGCATTTTCGAGGGCTACGCGAGTAACCTTTGCGGGGTCAACCACACCGGCTGCACGGAGGTCGCCAAACTCTTCGGTCTTAGCGTTGTAGCCATAATAGCCTTCACCTTCGCGTACCTTGTTGACGATGACTGCGCCTTCGATGCCAGCGTTGCGGCAGATCTGGCGGAGCGGTTCTTCGATGGCACGACGGATGATGTTGATACCCGTAGTCTCATCAGCATTGTCGCCCTTCATGCCTTCGAGGGCCTTCTGAGCGCGGATGTAAGCCACGCCACCACCAGTTACGATACCTTCTTCTACGGCTGCACGTGTAGCGCAGAGAGCGTCGTCGCAACGGTCCTTCTTCTCCTTCTGCTCAGTCTCGCTTGCGGCACCTACTTCGAGCACGCATACACCGCCTGAGAGCTTAGCCAAGCGTTCTTGGAGTTTTTCTTTGTCGTAAGAAGAGGTAGAGTTGCTTATCTCGTTCTTGATCTGGTTGATACGCTCCTTGATGTTTTCCTTGTCGCCCTTACCGTTGACGATGGTAGTGTTCTCCTTAGAGATGGTCACCTTCTCAGCAGAACCAAGCATGTCGATAGTAGCTTGTTCGAGCTTCAAGCCCTTGTCTTCGCTGATTACTACGCCACCAGTCAGTACGGCGATATCTTCGAGCATAGCCTTGCGGCGATCGCCGAAGCCCGGAGCCTTAACAGCGCAAATCTTGAGCTGTGTACGCAGACGGTTCACTACCAATGTGGTGAGTGCTTCGCTGTCGACGTCCTCGGCAATGACCAAGAGAGGACGACCGCTCTGTACGGCGGGTTCGAGGATGGGGAGGAAATCCTTGATGTTAGAGATCTTCTTATCGTAGATGAGGATGTAGGGGTTCTCCATTACACACTGCATCTTCTCTGTGTCGGTCACGAAGTAAGCAGAGAGGTAGCCGCGGTCGAACTGCATACCTTCTACGGTCTTGAGCACGGTGTCACGGCCCTTAGCGTCTTCGATGGTGATTACGCCGTTTACGCTTACTGCGCGCATACCATCGGCAATGAGTTTACCGATTTCGGGGTCGTTGTTGGCTGAGAT
>JBNMGC010000037.1:0-15357 GCA_050873845.1 Alloprevotella sp. | reverse complement strand
GTCGAACTGCATACCTTCTACGGTCTTGAGCACGGTGTCACGGCCCTTAGCGTCTTCGATGGTGATTACGCCGTTTACGCTTACTGCGCGCATACCATCGGCAATGAGTTTACCGATTTCGGGGTCGTTGTTGGCTGAGATAGTAGCTACCTGCTCTATCTTGTCGTAGCTTTCGCCTACCTGTTCGCTCTGGCTCTTAATGCTTTCTACGACCTTAGCTACGGCCTTGTCGATACCGCGTTTTACGTCAAGCGGATTGGCGCCAGCTGCTACGTTCTTCATGCCTTCGGTGAGGATGGCTTGAGTCAGTACGGTAGCTGTGGTAGTACCATCACCAGCGTCGTCGCCAGTCTTTGAGGCAACGCTCTTTACGAGTTGTGCACCAGCGTTGGCAAATGCGTCGTCGAGTTCAATTTCTTTGGCTACGCTCACACCATCCTTGGTGATGCGAGGAGCACCAAATTTCTTATCGATCACTACGTTGCGTCCCTTCGGACCGAGAGTAACCTTTACTGCATTGGCAAGTGCATCAGCACCTTCGCGCAGACGCTCGCGGGCGTCAACATCGTATACTATTTCTTTAGCCATGATTTTTCAGAATTTTAGTGAGTTGTAAGAGTAGATTATTATGCCAATACGGCGAGCACATCGCTCTGGCGCATAATCAAATATTTTTCGCCATCGAGTTCTACCTCGGTGCCCGAATATTTACCGTAGAGTACGGTATCGCCAGCCTTAAGCACCATTTCTTCGTCCTTGGTGCCATTGCCTACGGCGAGCACTTCGCCTTGGAGTGGTTTTTCTTTGGCTGTGTCAGGAATGATGATACCACCAGCAGTCTTTTCTTCTGCGGGAGCGGGCTTAATCAGCACGCGGTCAGCTAACGGTTTGATGTTCATAATTGCTTATGTTTTTTGTTTTGTTTATTTATTTCTATTCGGATGTCGCACCGATTTCTCTCGGGCGAACACTTTTGTTTATGCCAAAAGCGTGCCAAAGTGATGGATAGGGCTGAAGTTTTTTCTGCTCTTAGTTATTGTCAGTCGTGGGTGACAGGTTGTCAGCATTGTGGACTACCAATGATTCTTCGCGCGCGTGCGTATACAGCGAATTTGGGTGGGGATTGTTGTCGCATCTTGCACTGATTGATCGTAAAGCGCTGATTGTTAATGGATTGGCGAGTTGAGGTAAAATTTTATTGCTTACACTTTTGCTTACACTGTGGCAAGGGTGAAAATTTTCCTATGGAAGCGTTTTATTTTTCCTATGGAAGCGGAAAAACTAATGGGAGGGCAAATAATTCGGGTAAAGTGCAGGCAAAGTGTAGGCAAGGTGAGGGGGGCGCACGATGCAATCTGTTGAATATCAAGTATTTGTCGCGGAAAAGTGTAGGATGTGGGGTAATGGGAGGGGAAAATTGACGGAATGCGCGTGCGCGTGCGCGCGTAAGAAAATATGTGGGGAGAGGATATGGATTTTGCTTGAACATTAATTCCCATTAATTTCCCATTAATGTATCATTAATCAAACTTAGGAAAAGTATTAATGGTAGATTAATGGATGATTAATGGTCATTAATGTTTAAAAAAACAAGCGTGAAGCGCATATATGAACTTCCCTCTTGATTGGTGTGCGATGCCGACGCGAGACGCGTCGCCCACGGAACTATTGATGGGCTGCGGCTCGGCAATACAAAACAAAAGCAAGCTTTCATTTTGTATTGCGCTCGGTTTGCACTAACTTTCGGCTTCGCCGCAAGTTAGGCTGCGGCTCGGAAATCCAAATAAAAGCAAGCTTTTCTTTGTATTTCTCTCGCCTTGCACTAACTTTGTCCTCGAAAACAAAAACAGAAGTAAAATTGCGTTCGTCCGAACTATTGAATAAAGATTGGTGCGATATGGTGTTTGCCCATCGCAACAAGGAATATGGAGCCTATCGATTGCGCGAGCAGACGGGCTCTCGCTACCTGCGTGCATTGGGCATGGTGGGTGGATTCTTCGCGGGTATCGGACTCCTCTGGGGAGGCATGGCGCTCTATACTCACATCGTTAATGCTCGCGCTATGAAGGAGGCTGAGGATGCTTTTGCACAGAAGCCTACAGAACTTAAGGAGGGCTACAAGGTGAAGTTTCTCGCCACCGCTCGTCAGGCTCCTACGGTGAGAATGAAGCCGGGGGCAAAGTCGGGCACTCCGCGCATAGTAGATGGTCTTCCACCGCTCGAGACGATTGGTACCGATGGCCCTATCGACTATGACCCAAAGGAACAGGTGATAACGACTCCTATCGTAGATACTACGGGTATTCATGACGAGACACTTCCTATTGCCAAACAGAAGGTGGTGCCCACGGAGCAGATATCGCAAATGCCGGAGTTTCCTGGCGGACTGCGTGCCTTCATGCAGTGGATGGACGCCCACATAGTGTATCCGCAAGCTTGCATCGACGAGAAGCGACAAGGTTCTATCACGCTGACTTTCATTGTCAACGAGAAGGGATATGCCACGGACTTTGAGGTGAAGAATGCTTTCGATACACGTATCTATCGTTCGGCAATGGACGCGCTCAAGACCATGCCGAAGTGGAAGCCTGGCACGGACGATAAGGGTGACCCTACACCGGTGAGAATTACGATACCGGTGGACTTCAAAATTTGATCTTTTATCAAGTAATAAGTAACAAGTAATACATTCTTGCTCTTATCAAGTAATAAGTAATACATTCTTGCAAGTTCTCACCCAATACTGTGGGCGACGCGTCTCGCGTCGGCATCGCCACCAATCAAGAGGTAAGTTCATTGTAAGTGGGGGCGAAGCGTCTCGCTTCGGCAAGGCTTGTGAAGGCTCGATGCCGAGCAAGCTTTACGCAAAAGCCTATTCCTTCTTACGCCGCTTTGGGGACTTCGATCCCCTCATGACGTGCCGACGCGAGACGCGTCGCCCACAGAACTATGTGAATCTTATTCTCCCTTTGACTATTATTGATATTATGAACATTGAGATAGATGCATCGTCGGGCTTTTGCTTTGGCGTGACAACGGCTATACGTAAGGCGGAAGAGGAGTTGGCGCTATCGCCCTCGCTCTGCTGTCTGGGCGACATTGTGCACAATGGTAGCGAGTGTGAACGCTTGCGCGAAATGGGGCTTCAGACGATCGATCATGATGCGCTCTCTCATCTGCCCGAAGGCACAAAAGTACTGCTTCGTGCTCATGGCGAACCACCTGCTACTTATGAAGTGGCACGCCAAAGGGGCATTTGCATTATTGATGCCACCTGTCCCGTGGTGCTTCAACTGCAGAAGCGTATTAAGAAGGTGTATTCCGAATCCGACCATCCGCAGATTGTGATTTACGGCAAACGTGGACATGCAGAAGTGTTGGGCCTTGTGGGGCAGACCAATGGCGAGGCCGTCGTGATAGAAGGTGTGGAGGAGGCTGCACAGCTCGATTTCTCGAAATCTATCGCCCTGTTCTCGCAGACCACGAAACCGCTCGAGGGCTTTCGCCACATCGTAGATTATATCACGGAGCATATGCAGGCTCCCGCAGAGTTTCGTTATTTCGACACCATCTGCCGGCAGGTGGCGAATCGCTTGCCCAATATTCGGAAGTTTGCTTCGCGTCACGACGTAGTGGTGTTCGTCTGCGGACTGAAGAGCTCCAACGGCCGCGTGCTCCACGAGGCATGTCGGCAGGTGAACGAGCGTTCTTATTTGGTCGATACGCCCGAAGCTATCCGTCCAGAATGGTTTGTAGGTGTGGAGAGCGTGGGCATCTGTGGTGCTACGTCTACACCTAAATGGCTGATGGAGAAGTGCGCGGAGAAAATCAGAGAAAACTCTATCTTTTAAGTATTAAGTATAAAGTATTAAGTATTACAAGCTGGTTGGGACGCTTATGTCGCGCTATCAGCCAGCTTGTAATACTTAATACTTTATACTTAATACTTTTCCTTGGATTAACTAAAAAAGCCGCCCGAAAAAGGGCGGCCTTTTTTAGTTAATCCAAGGAAGCGTACTATAGTCAGTGCTATATCTGAGCATCTGCTTGTCGTAGGGCTCGGTGTAGTCTATGGTTACGTCGGTGATGTTGCCTTCGGCATCACGAGTAGCGTGGTAGACGGGGTTGATGAATCCCTTGTAGGGCGAGAGGTGGAGCTTCTCGTAGCGTGCAAGGATCTCCTTGTGGAGCACAGGGTCGATCTTCACGCCATAGCCTTCTACGAGCTGACGAGCAGCCTCATAGTCGCCTTCGCTCTTGATGCGCTGAATCTCGGCAAGCAGTCGACCGAAGAGCTGGCGAAGGGCAGCATAGTCGTTGATGCGCACGAAGGTTTTGCCGTGTTGCTTCACGAGTTCTACCACCTTGTCTTTCTTGCCGTGTTCGTATGCCCAGCGGGCAATGAGAGCACGATTGCGCATGTGAGCCTCTTCGATGTTGTTGCCTGGCTTGATGCGCACGAGTTGCGTCAAGAGACCGTTCATCATATACGTGTAATATTGGCTCTTATAAGCCTCGAGGTTGGGCGTGAGGCCGAGGTCTACGAGTTTCTGATCAGCCACGTAGTAGAGGCCGAAGAGGTCAGCACGAGCTTCCTCAATGGTCGATCCGTAAGCCTTCAGCGAGTCGGGGTCGGTGCCGGGCAGCAGACGTCCGCTGCCGTGGCCGAGACATTCGTGGAGGTCGGTATGGAGGTCGTCGCAAGCATCGCCATAGAGATTGATGAGGCGGCGCGTGGCGTCGTCGATGACGAACTCCTTGTCCATTCCGCTACCATGGGCCGCCTTGTTGTAAGCATCCGTCAGGTTGCCAATGGTCACACTTTTAGAACCAAATTCGCGGCGAACCCAGTCGGAGTTGGGCAAGTTGATGCCGATGGCGGTAGAGGGGTAGAGGTCGCCGCCGAGAATGGCAGCCGTGATTACCTTGGCCGATACGCCCTTGACTTCTTCCTTCTTAAACTCTGGTGCGACGGGCGAATGGTCTTCAAACCATTGCGCATTGGCTGAAAGCTTCTCGGTGCGCTCGGTGGCGGCGAGGTCCTTGAAGTTGACAATCGACTCCCACGAAGCCTTCATGCCGAGCGGGTCGCCATAGGATTCAGTGAAATAGTTGGTAAAGTCTACGAGGCTCTTCGTGTCCTTGAGCCAATGGATGGAATAATCGTCGAAGGTGCGCAGATCGCCTGTGCGGTAGGTCTCTACAAGGAGGTCGATCACCTTTTGCTGTTCCGGTGTGTCGGCAAAGGGACGAGCCTTGAGCAGATAGAATACGATGCGCTCGATGGCACTGCTGTACATACCGCCCACGCGCCAAACGCGTTCGGTTAGGAGTCCGAGGTTGTTGCGTTCCAGTCGGCTGTTCATGCCCATCATGATGGGGCGCGGGTCGGCGGCGGGTTTGCGTTGCGCATAGAATTCTTCGGCTTCGGCTTGTGTGATGCCGGGAGCGTAGTAGTTGCAAGCAGAGGTCTGCACCAGATCGTCGCCATCCTTTTGGTTGACACGCATAGGCATCACCGTGGGGTCGAAGATGACGGGGAACACTTCGTCACAAAGTTCGTCGACGGTCTGCCCATTTGTCAGTGGAAGCTGTCCTCTTGGCACTTTTTTGAGTTCGGCACGGAATTCGTCTGCCTTAAAATCGGGCACGAACTTCTCGCAGCCGTAGTGATGGTGAATGCCCGATGAGAACCATACGCGCTTTAGGTAGGTGGAGAGGCCTTGGAAGAAATCGCCCTTGCGGTTGCCCTGGAAGTTGGTATATACAGCCTCGAGCATGCGGCGAATGCGCAGGTTGTAGCGTCCGTTTTGGTCGAAGAGAATGTCGCGACCCTCGAGGGCGGCTTCCTGCAGATAGTAGATGAAGGTCTTCTCTTTGAGGGTGAGGCGCTCGAAGTCCTCTACCTTGTAGCGAAGCATCTGAATGTCGGCAAACTGCTCGTCGGTATACTTGAATCCGTCGGCTCCTTGGGCTTGGCAGCCCAGGCTTGCTGTGGCAAGGATCATGGTGGTAAGGGTATGTTTCATGTGTCGTGGTTATTGGAAAAGTAAAAGTAAGGAGCGGAATATGAGCAGAGTAAATGCTATGCTGTAGGCATTACCTAAACTCCTAAACTTATAAACTTCTAAGCTTTTAATGCAAAGGTATAAAAAAATCCCCACGTTGCCTGCACCTAAATATGGAACTTGAAGCTATGAAGCTGTGGTGCGTGGCAATCGTGAGGTTGTGGCGTAGGCTTGCCTATAAAAAGCCTGCCACGTATAGTTTTCCCAATCTCTATAATATAATTCTGACTATTGCATGAAAAAGTGTTCTAATCTTAAACGTAATTATCTTCTTTTGGGAAAATCTATGCTGTATGAAGCAAGGAGAGGGTGGGGAGGTGCAGAGGCACTTTGTGGCTTTAAAGAAGTTCGAATTTCTCCTTGAGTTTACTGAAGTATCGGCGCGACACCATGATGTCGAGGTCGTCGTAGGGCGGACAGAGGCGGCAGCGTTGTGTGTTGTTCTCCACTGCAGCCAGGTAAGTGAGGTTTACGATGCACGTGTTGCTTATCCTGACAAAGGCAGAGTGGAGCGCTATAAGGTCTTCGGCGGTGACGCCCTTCTTGAGCAGATGCGTAGAGCGGTCTGTAAGGTAAAGCTGCCAAGAGCGTTGCGCACTGTTGTACGTAAACATTAGCACCTCTTCCATCGTGACGAGCAAGAGCTCGCTCACCGTCTGCATGGCCATCTTGTGGGGCATGTCGTCGAGCATGAGGCGCTTCATAGAGCCTTTGTCGTGGCTGTCTTGCACCAAGCGGTCTACTATGACGCGCAGTTCGCTACGCTTGTAGGGCTTCAGCAGATAGTCGAAGGCTGAAAGGCGTATGGCGTTGATCATATAGTCCGAGAAGGCAGTGTAGAACACCACGTGGAAGGAAAAGTTGACCTTCGGACGGATAGAGTCGAGAAACTCTAACCCCGATTTACCAGGCACCTCGACATCGAGAAATAATACGTCGGGCTGAAGCTCAATGAGTGGCAGCGTGGCTTCGGTATACGATTGGAAGGTGTGGACGCTGCAGAACTCGGGCATCTCGCTTAAGTCGTGAGCCAACGTTTCGAGTGCGCTGGTGTTGTCGTCGACAATGAATGCGGTGAAGCCTTTGTTGCTACTCATGGGGAAGTGTGCTTGTGTAGTTTTAGGGTAGTATACTTCTGGGTAAGTGTGTGTCTGATTATGATCTCTGCTGCAAATGTACAACGTTTTTATTTATTTTTTATCATCGTTTTTGGTGATTTTGCATAGGTGGTACAAACTGTGGGATATGTGGACTATTTTTGTGCATAAATGGAATAAAGATTTTTTTTCATTATGCCAAAGCTTGGGTGTAGAAAACAAAAATAAGTGTGCTCTCGGTGAACACACTTATTATTTATTATAGGAAAGGGTAACTTTATAACCTTCAACCTCCGAACTTTAACCTTCAAACTTGCTTAGCGCTCTGCGTGCACATTCGTAGCCCTCATTGTAGAGAGCGGTGAGCTTTTCTGTGTTGCTCTCCAATCGGCCCACTTCCACTGGCTTTTCGGGACGGATGGCCAAGATGCGGCCTTCAGCTTCAAGGCGGTCTGCGAGTTCGAGCTGCGCATTGTAGATAGCATGACGCTTAGAAAGGAGCAAGCGCAGACGGGGAAAGCGTCGGTAAATGTACTTCGGAATCTTCAAGTCGCGCGAAGTCTCGCGATAGCCACGATTGCGCGTGAGCACCACCACGTTGAACGCATGCCCCCGCTCCATGGCTCGCTCCACGGGAATGGAGTCGGCAATGCCCCCATCGAGCATGGGCTGATGGTCAATCCACACGATGGGACACACATAGGGAAGCGACGACGAAGCCTTAGCAATGTTGACCAATCGATCCTCGTCGTGACTCTCAGAGAGATAGCATGCCTTACCCGTAAGGCAGTTGGTCGTGACCATCTCAAACTCCATAGGGTTGGCAAAGCACGCATCGTAGTCGAAGGGAAGAATCTCGTTGGGGATGGTGTCGTAGATGAGTTTTCGGTCAAGGATGCTGTGTTGCGTCCAAAGGTATTTCATGCCAATGTATCGATACTTCTCCAGCAAGTCTACATTGGTCTGCTTAGCACGGCCACGCTGCCGGCTCTTGTACGAAAGACCATTGCATGCACCTGCCGATACACTCACACAATAGGGAAAGGTTATATGGTTGTCAAGGAAATAATCGAGCACGCCCGAGGTAAACACCCCACGCATGCCCCCACCTTCGAGCACGAGGCCCGTGTTTTCAGGAAGATTGACAGACATAATGCAACAGTTTAGTAAGAAATCTGTGCAAAGATACGCTATTTCAAAAGAAAAGCAGTACTTTTGCAAGAAGATTTGGTGCAATTAGTTTATAGTTCGGAGGTTATGGGGCTATAAAGTGACCTTGAGCCCTTTGGAGCCGTGGTAACGCAACTTTATAACCTCAAAACCTCAAAACTCAGAACTTAAAACCTAATAAAGGTATGTTATTTTCAAAAGAAACCTATGTACAGCGCCGTCGCGAGCTACGCGAGCTCGTGGGCAGCGGATTGATTCTGCTCTTTGGCAACAATGATAGCCCCAACAACTATCCCTCCAACGTCTACAAATTTCGTCAAGATAGCGCATTTCTCTACTTCTACGGCCAGCATCGCGATGGCCTCGTGGGTGTGATCGATGCCGATTCGGGCAATGAAGTGCTTATCGGCAACGATATCGATATCGACGACATTGTATGGTATGGCTCCGTTACCTCCGTAGCCGAAATGGCTCACGAGAGTGGAGTGGGGGCTTCTGCTCCGATGAGCAGCCTCACAGAGATTGTAGAACACGCTCGCAAGGATGGTCGCCCCATCCACTTCCTCCCGCCCTATCGCCACGACACCATGATTCAGATCATGGACCTTCTCGGTATTCATCCCAGCGAACAGCGCGAGAAGGCTTCGCTCGCTCTGATCAAAGCCGTTATCAAGCTTCGCTCTATTAAGAGTGCCGAGGAAATAGAAGAACTCGAGCGCGCAGCCGTCATAGGCTATAAGATGCACACCATGGCCATGCGCTTGGCTCGTCCGGGCGTGACAGAGCAGTACATCGGTGGTGTACTCGATGGCATCGCTTCAAGCTATGGCGCACAAGTATCGTTCCCCAGCATCGTTACGATGCACGGCGAAATACTCCACGGCTATCCCTCACCCCGTGCCCTCGAAGCAGGCCGACTGCTCCTCGTCGACGCAGGTGCCGAGACCAACGAAAACTATTGTTCGGACAATACTCGCACCACACCTATCAGCGGAAAGTTTACGCAGAAGCAAAAGGATATCTACACCATCGTGGCCGACTGTCATGACCTCGCTCTGACCAATGCCCGTCCTGGCGTGCGCTGGTGGGACGTTCATATGGACGTATGTACCCTCATGACCAATCGCCTCAAGGACCTTGGACTCATGAAGGGCGACACAGAAGCTGCCGTAAAAGCTGGCGCACATGCCCTCTTCCTCCCCCACGGATTGGGACATATGATGGGCATGGACGTGCACGATATGGAAGGACTCGGACAGACTTATGTGGGCTTCGACGAAGAAACGCGCCCTTCCACGCAGTTTGGCACCAACGCCCTCCGCTTCGGCCGTCGCTTAGAGCCCGGCCACGTGGTGACCGACGAACCTGGTATCTACTTCATCCCCGCCTTGATCGACGATTGGCGCAAGAATGGTACCAACGCTGAGTTCCTCAATTTCGACAAGATTGATGAATATCGCGACTTCGGCGGTATCCGTATCGAAGACGATGTGCTCATCACTGCTGATGGTTGCCGCTTCCTTGGCAAGGACCGCATCCCCTATCACGTAGCCGACGTGGAACGTTTCATCGAGGAACATCAAGACGAGGCACCCGAGGTATATTAGGGAGATTTTACAAGTTTAGGAGTTTACAAGTTTAGAAGTAAAGAGAATGCTCTATATAAATGTTTAATGACCTAAGGTATATTCTTGACTTATCAACTCTTCGACTTATCAACTTATTAATAATAACAAAACACAATTATCCATTTATCGAATGAAAAAGACTCTCCTCATTGCAATGGCAGTGTGCTGCCTATTGCCGGGAAGCCTTTCAGCGCGTAACAAAAAAGCGACTGAGGCAAAAAAAGACGAAGTGACCTTTACCACCATTAAGGCTAACCCCATCACTTCCATCAAGGACCAGAACCAAAGCGGTACTTGCTGGGCATACTCATCACTGGGCTTCTTCGAGGCTGAACTCCTCCGTATGGGCAAGGGTACGCACGACCTCTGCGAGTCCTTCCTCGTATACAATACTTATATGGATCGTGCCGACAAGGCCATCCGTACCCACGGCGACGTGAGCTTCTCACAGGGTGGCTCATTCTACGACGCCGTATACTGCATGAAACACTACGGCATGGTGCCTCAGAACGCTATGCCCGCTCCCGGCACACTCTATGGCGATAGCCTCTTCAACTTCAACCAGCTCGATGCTATGACTACCGCCTACGTAGAAAGCATCGCCAAGGGCAAACTCAAGAAAATCTCTCCCAACTGGAAGCAGGGCCTCTCTGATATCTACAAAGGCTACTTCGGTGAACTTCCTAAGGAAGTAAAGGCAGAAGATGGCAAGACTTACACTCCGCAGCAGTACGTGACCGACTATCTCGGTCTGAACATGGACGACTACGTTTCGCTCACCTCTTATACTCACCATCCCTTCTACTCAAAGTTCATCCTCGAGATTCAGGACAACTGGCGTTGGGCTGAGAGCTACAACCTCCCCCTCAACGAGTTTATGCAAGTGATGGAAGAGGCTGTGAAGAATGGTTATACTTTCGCATGGGGTGCCGACGTGACTGAAGACTACTTCGGTCGTCGCAATGGTAAGGACTATGCTTACGTGCCCAAGAACCTCAAGGTGCGCGACCTCACAGGTTCAGATGCAGCTCGCTGGGGTGGTACCATCAGCACAGGTGCTCAGGTCCCCTCAAACGATGAGCTCACCATCACTCAGGATCTCCGTCAGCTTGGCTATGACAATTGGGAAACTACCGACGACCACGGCATGGTGATCTACGGTCTTGCTAAGGACAACAACGGTCGTGAGTACTTCATGGTAAAGAACTCATGGGGCGACTACGGCAAGTATCATGGCATGTTCTACGCATCAAAGGCATACGTAGCATACAAGACCATGAACATCCTCATCAACAAGAAGGCCATCCCCGCAGCTATTGCTAAGAAGCTCGGCCTCTAATAGTCGATAGCTTAATACGCTCTTAGAGCAAAAGAAATAAGCGAAAGAACATTCGAACCCGATTCGAGCGTTCTTTCGCTTATTCTTTTGTTTTAGCTTTGGGATATTCTAAAGCCCAAGAGGGGGGGCTAATACCCCTATATAGCAGTTCCTAAGACTCTAAAATATGCATTTTTAGAACCGTCCTATAATTAGTGTTCTTAGAATAGTCCTTTCATCTATTCTTTATCCAAATCTATTCAAAGCCATTCATATTTCGTTCAGCTCTCGTTCAGTTCTTGTTCTAATTCTAATTATAAAGTTATAGTTTTGCTCAGTTAGTAGAAAGGCTACCCTATGAAGTGCACTTTATAGCTCGCTTAAAGTGCACTTTATAGGACGCTTAAAGTGCAGTTCAAAGGGCGCTTAAAGTGCAGTTCAAAGGACGCTTAAAGTGCAGTTCAAAGAATGCTATAACAATAGACCATTGAAAATAAGCCATATAGAGCTTATTTATTAGGGTGTCCAGTTCGCTGTAACGCGAGTTCGGTATAAGAATTACCCAAAATAGGGCCTTTGTTGGTTAAAACTTCTGCAAGGTTGTCCTAAATAAATGTTGGGCGAATAAATGGGAAATATAGGACACCGATCGTGGAAAGTCGGCGAGCTAATTTTGTAAGCCGAAACAAATTTGCAAGATGAAATATAAAGATACAATGTTAATGATAGCCTCTGCTGCGCTATTGTGTGGTTGCGACATGATAGACTATCATCCTTACGATACAAAGGTGGATGGGGCGCATGGATTGAATGCCAAGTATATAGAGGAAATCGAAAAGAACTGCGCGGGTCGCAGCCGTATCAAGTTTGCCGTGATAAGCGATACGCAGCGTTGGTATGACGAGACGAAAGCAGCCGTCAGCAGCATCAATGCACGCGGTGATGTAGACTTCGTGGTGCATTGCGGTGATGTGTCCGATTTTGGCGTAACAAGAGAGTTTACCATTCAGCGTGACATCCTCCAAAAGTTGCACATGCCTTATGTGGCGCTAATAGGCAATCATGACTGTTTGGGCACGGGAGCCGATACTTATCGATACTTATTTGGTGATTCTAACTTTACGTTCGATGCGGGACGCTTCCATTTTGTATGTCTAAATACGAACGCCTTCGAATACGATTATTCAACGGCTATCCCCGATTTTTCGTTTATACGCAATGATTATACGCAGACCTCTTCGACCCATCCGTTAGGCACGGTGGCTGTGATGCACGCGATGCCACATTCTGATCAGTTTAATAATAATGTAGCCGAAGTTTTTGAGGAGGAATTATTGAAATACCCCAATCTAAAATTCTGCTTGTGTGGCCATGGACATCGTCGGCAGGTGACCGACCTTTTTGACGACGAGGTCCTGTATTATGAGTGCGGAGCAGCAAAGAGCCGAGAGTATTTGCTATTTACAATGAATGAAGACGGAACGTATGCGTATGAAGTGGTTAAGTATTAAGCGCAGTGTGGGAATGCTCGTGTTGTGGGGAGTGCAGAGAATGATGGTGCTTGCTGCACCCTGTGGTGTGTGCGACACAGTGCAAGTGCATGTTGCACCAGTTATTTCCGATTCGTCGGTTGTGGAAAGCAGAAATGTGGATAGCTTAAATGCACGATTCTCGCGCTACGAAATGCGCAAAAGCCGTTATGAGAAACGGTGGATGCGCCTTATTCCCAGTCAAGCCACGCTACAGTATGCTGGCAGCATCGGATTGATGAGTGTGGGAATGGGCTGGCATTATGGGAAAAACGACCATTGGGAGACTGATCTCTTGATAGGCTTTGTGCCGCGCTATCACTCCGAGAGCGTGCACACCACTTTTACCCTCAAAGAGCGCTATGTGCCATGGCATTGCCGGATAAGCCGACGCTGGACGTTGCAACCTCTGACGACGGGCATCTTCTTCAACACCATATCGGGTGATGACTTTTGGAAGCACTTACCCGATCGCTATCCGAAGCATTATTATGGATTTTCCACGAAGATTCGTACCCATGTGTTCTTAGGTCAGCGATTACGCTATAATATACCGCGCAACAAGCGTCTGCTTCACCAAGCCGTGAGTGTATACTATGAAATTTCCTCGTGCGACTTATATATCGTATCGAAAGCTACGAATAAGAGTTATCCTTGGAGGCAAACCTTATCGCTTGCTTTGGGAGCACGTTGGGAGATGTAGCATGTGGGGATATTATTTCTTACTTTCTACTTAGATACCCTCCAGGCTAATGCCATATTCATGTTTAAGCTCGTCCATGACGAAGGTACTCTCGAGCGAGGCAAGGTGGGGAATGGTACCCAATACGTTGAGCACAAATTCTTGGTAACGCTTCATGCTGGGAGCGTGTATCTTGAGCAGGTAGTCGTATTGGCCCGAGATGTTGTAGCATTCCGTCACTTCGGGAATGTCGGCTATGGTGCGTGCAAAGTCCGAAGCAATGTCGCGGCCGATGCGGTTCATCCTTACTTGACAGAACACTACGAAGCCCCGATTGAGCTTCTCGGCGTTGAGTACGGCGATATATCTGCTGATAATTCCCTCATGCTCAAGGCGTTTCACACGTTCGTAGACGGGCGTGCTACTCAGGTTGACGCGAGCTGCCAATTCCTTTGTGGTGAGGCGAGCGTTCTTCTGAAGTTCTCGCAGTATTTGCAAGTCGGTAGCGTCGAGAGATAAATTTTCTGTGGAAAGGGTGTTTACTGGTGTCATATAGTGATGATTTTCTTCTAATAAGTGCAAGGGTAGGAATATTATCTTAGTTTTCAAAAATACTTGGTTGGTTTATCTGCTTGTTGTACCTTTGCACCAGAAAATAATAATAAAAACAACAAAAAACAATACAGACTATGAGCGACAACAAGCACTACCATTTCGAGACCCTCCAAGTACATGTAGGCCAGGAACAGCCCGATCCCGCAACCGATGCACGCGCCGTACCTATCTATCAGACCACTTCGTACGTGTTCCGCAATTCACAGCACGCAGCCGACCGCTTCGGCCTTCGCGATGCAGGTAATATCTATGGTCGTCTGACCAACTCTACACAGGGCGTGTTTGAAGACCGCGTTGCAGCCCTCGAGGGCGGTGTAGCAGGTTTGGCAGTAGCCAGCGGTGCAGCAGCCGTGACCTATGCTTTGCAAAACATCGTTGGTGCAGGTGATCACATCGTTGCAGCCGACAACCTCTACGGTGGTTCGTTCAACCTCATCACCCACACACTGGCTACGCAAGGCGTGACCAACACCATTGTCAACGTCAACGACTTGGAAGCACTCGAAGCAGCTATCCAGCCCAACACTAAGGTGGTATATGCCGAGACCTTTGGCAACCCCAACTCCGACGTGACCAACCTCGAAGCCGTAGCAGAGGTAGCTCATCGCCACAACATCCCCTTCATCGTCGACAACACCTTCGGCACCCCCTTCCTTATTCGTCCTATCGAACACGGAGCCGACGTGGTGGTACACTCCGCTACGAAGTTTATCGGCGGTCATGGTTCAAGCCTTGGTGGTGTGATCGTAGATGGTGGCACATTCGACTGGAAGGCCAATGCTGACAAGTATCCTACGCTTGCTAAGCCCGATCCCTCTTACCACGGAGCCGTGTTTGCCGACGTAGCAGGCAAGGCAGCCTTCGTAACCCGCATCCGTGCCGTGGTGCTTCGCGATACAGGTGCTACGATTTCTCCCTTTAACGCATTCATCTTGCTCCAGAGCTTGGAGACCCTCTCTCTCCGTGTAGAGCGTCATGTAGAGAATGCCCTCAAGGTGGTGAAATTCTTGGAAAATCATCCCAAAGTAGCTAAGGTGAACCATCCCTCTCTGCCCACTCATCCCGATCATGCCCTCTATGAGAAATACTTCCCCAATGGTGGTGGTAGCATCTTTACTTTCGAGATTAAGGGCGGTCAGGAAGAAGCATGGCGCTTCATCGACAACTTGAAGATTTTTTCACTTCTTGCCAACGTGGCCGACGTGAAGAGCCTTGTGATCCACCCCTATACTACTACTCACTCTCAGATG
>JBNMGC010000036.1:0-15420 GCA_050873845.1 Alloprevotella sp. | reverse complement strand
TAGGAGAGGGAAGTAAAGAATGTCTCAGAAGAGATATTATTAGTTCTGTGGGCGACGCGTCTCGCGTCGGCGCTGCTCACAATTCAAGAGGTGAGTTCATAGGAAGTGGGGGCGAAGCGTCTCGCTTCGGCACGGCGGCGAGGGCTCGATGCCCGAGGCGGCGTGAGAGAAAAAACACAAACTTTTGCCAAGCTTCGGCATTGAGCCTCGCATGGCAAGCCGAAGCGAGACGCTTCGCCCCCACTTCCTATGAACTCACCTCTTGAATTGTGAGCAGCGCCGACGCGAGACGCGTCGCCCACAGAACTAATAATATCTCTTCTGAGACATTCTTTACTTCCCTCTCCTACCTCTTCGCCCGCAAGCTAAATTCGCGCGATGCCATCTTCTCCAGTCGGAGCTTGATGTAGGTGGCAAAGTCGGGAGAGTCTACGATCTCTATCTCGTCGTATAGTCCCAGCACGAATCGACCGATACCGAGGAAGTTGCACACCTCCGTGTCAAACCGATGACGGCCATCCTTCGTGGGCGACAGTTGGCGCTGAGAGTCGGGATACTCCTCAAGGAGCAGATTGGTGGCAAGCTGACTGAGCAAGAGGCTCACAGGCTTGCGTTGTTCTCCAGTAAATCCAAAGAGATCGTTGAAGAAGGGCACGTGGTCTACCTCGTGCGTCCACAGCAGGTCGAGCGGCTCTACACTTTCGATGCGGCTCACCTTGAACGTCTTATTCATATTCGTAGACAGTTCGTAGCAACGCACCTCCGTGTTTTCGTTGATAAACATATACGGCTCTACGATGCGGTGGCTCACGGTCTTGCTCGACCCTGAACGATAGTTGCGGAGCACTGTTACCCGCTGCTCACGGATGCACTGGAAGAGTGTGCTAATGTTCTGCGCCAACGAATTGTCCACCCCATGCTTTGCCAGCACGTCGGTACTGTAGAGGTTCGACAGTTTCTCGCGAAGGTGGCGCACCTGTATAGAGTTGTTATAAACGGAGTTGAGCACCTGACTGATTGTCAGTGCTTCGTCTTCAGAGAATTGTATGCCAGAAGCTATTTCTCGAAAGAAGGGCGACGTGTGGTCAATACGGTACTTCGTACCCTCCTTCTTTACAACGAATCCAAGATTCTTGAAGGCTTCAACATAACGATAGATGGAGCGGCGACTCATTCCGAGGCGCTGTCCGATTTCTTCAACTGAAAGAGTGTGATTCTGCGTAAGCAAGACCATCAACCGGAGCTGACGGCCTAATTTTTCAAGTTCCATTACTAAGTAATCTCAATCTATTACATGCTTCAAGTTATCAAGGGGCAAAGATAGTGCAAATCGAGCGCAATGCAAAGTTAAAATGGTACATTTTCACTTTCATTGCCGAGATGCCGCCTATTTTCTTTAAAGATAGTGTATGGTAAGCGCAAACGAAATTTAAGTGCAAAAACTTCCTTTATTTGCATACCCTTGCGCTAACGTGCGCCTCTTTGCGTCAGCATATGGCAAAAGTGCATGTTGACAACTATAAGCGACGCTATTTCTTAAAAAAAGCAAGCAAACTTGCTTTCCTGTGGAGGAAGCTTTGAGCAAAAGACAGAAAGACGTAACTTAGCTATCCAAAACGCGTGCTTACGTATGCACGAAGCATGCTGTTTACTGCATAGACAAACATTTCCTTACCCCCTCATACCTATGAAACGTATTATGTCACTTCTTACATCCTTAGCACTGGCGGCTTCTGCCTCGGCTCAAAGCTACGAGCAACTGTGGAAGCAGGTAGATGCCGACAGCGAGAAAGACCTGCCTCAGTCTGCCATACAAGGCGTAGAACAGATATTGGCAAAAGCCACCTCCGAACAGAATGCTGCACAGCAACTGCGTGCCGCGCTGATGAAGCGCCTACTGGAGGAGGAGATTTCGCCCGATTCGGCTGCCACCTTCCTGCAGCGCATGGAGGAGAGTGTGGAACAAGAATCGCGCCCTGCCGTTAAGGCTCTTTGGCACGCTGCCATCGGACTGTGCATTGACCATCAAGGGAGCAGTTGGGCTTGGGACTACAGCGAACATGCTCACGAGGCACAGCAGAAGCGGGCACGTGCACACTTCGAGACTGCTCTCGCAGACCTTGACGCTTTGGCACAAGCTCGGACTAAGGACTATCTGCCCTTGTTTGACGAGGGGAAGGATAGTCAATATTTTGCCGACGATTTGCTACACATCGTCTGGCGCACGTATGCCGAGACTTCACTGCTCAAGCGCGAAGAGAAGGCTGCATGGCTCGAGAAACTGGCTACCTACTATGCCTCACACAACGTGCCCGACGCTTCCCTACTACTCCAGCTGGACCGCTTAGACCTGCTCCACCCAAGCACCCGCGTGAAGGGAGCTATTGAGAACAATGCCCTCTATCAAGCACTCACCACACTGGCACGCGATAATGAGCAGCAACCTGCCAACGTTGAGACCTACAAGCGCATCCTGCGCCTACACGACGATTACGACCACGACGCTCCCACTGCACAACACAACACGCAACTACTCTATGAGGCAGCACAGCGCGGCGTGAACTTATACAAGTGGGACACGCAGGCCAACGAGCTACGTCTGTTTCTCTCTGAAGTGACCGCCCCTGCAGTAAAGATGAGTGAGTTGGCTCAGACCTGTTACCCTGGAGCAGAAGCGCAACTCACCTTCCGCATACGGCACGCTAAGGTTGCCGTACTCAAACTGACTCCCATTGCCACCAGCGACGTAGACTTTCACAACGAGACACGCGACATCGATACCGATAAGCTTGCAGCCAAACACAGCAAGGAGGCCACCACTTACGAGGTGAAGAACGAGCAGAACGATGCACCCGAATATGCATGGACCGAGCAGTCGATGAAGCTTACGTTGCCCTCACGCCCCGGCTTATATCAAGCAGCGCTTTATGCCGATGGCGAGCGCATCGACACACGCATTGTGCGCATCAGCAGCGTGAGCGTGATGAAGTTTGCCTCGGCTCACGGACACAACCGCCTCATCGTAGTGGACAGCCGCAGCGGAAAGCCATTGCCGGGTGCTACCATCGTGGCTTATACGAATGACAGAAGCGGTCAGTTGCGACAACTGACTCGCTACACGGCTGACTCCGAAGGGCAGATGACAATCGTAGAAAACGATCGTAGCTATCGATATACCAACTACTTGGCACAGACTCCGACCGACGAAGCCTCAGAACTCTTCACACTCAACAACCTGCGCTATTATAAGGACAAGAAAGAAAAGGCCTCAACGTCTGTACAGTTATTTACCGACCGCGGCATCTATCGCCCCGGACAGAAGGTGGAATGCTCTGGCGTAGTGTTCACCCACTTGGGCGACGACTATCGTACAGAGAGTGGGAAGGCGCTGAAAGTAATCTTGCGCGACGTCAACTATAGAAAGGTGGACTCGCTCAGCGTGCAGACCGACGAGTTTGGAGCTTTCAGTGGTAGCTTCACGCTTCCCGCAGCCTGCCTGCCAGGACGCTTTACGATAGAAGCCAAAGGTAAGAGTCTGCGTGGCAGCAACGATTTCAGCGTAGAGGAGTACAAGCGTCCCACATTCACCGCCACCACAGAGCCGCTCAAGGGTAGCTATGCACTGGGCGACAGCGTGCTGTTGGTGGGACAAGCCAAGACTTACAGCGGGGTGCCCGTGCCGCGAGCTGAAGTGAAGTATGAGGTGAATCGCATATCATGGTTCTTCCGTAGCACCGACAACGGCATCGAGCCGCAGGTGGGTTCCGTCATGACCGACGACGAAGGGCGCTTCTCTCTCCCCATAAGTTTGACGCGCAGCTATGCCGATGAGGAGGCTGGCCGCTTCGATCGTTTCACTTATACCATAAGCTACACCGTTACTGCCGAGAATGGTGAGACCTTCGAGGGCTCTGCATCGGTCGGAGTAGCGACCCGTCCCGCGTGGCTCGAGATGAGCGTGCCCGAGAGCATCTGCCGCAGAGAGGGAAAGGAACTTCCCACATTCCAAATTCGCCAACTCAATGCTTCAGGACAGAACATTGCCGCTACAGGACGCTACACGCTCACGCTCAACGGAGAGGAGAAGGCAAGCGGCACGTTTGAGACGGGCAAGGCTTTCAAGCCCGAAGCGCTTGCCTCCCTACCCTCGGGCAGATACGCCCTTACCGCACAGGTGGAGGGCATCCCTACCGATTCAGTTCAGTTTCTACTCTTCTCCGACACCGACACGCACACCCCCGACCGCGATGCGCCCTTCTTCTTCCACTCCGAAACTAACGACGAGGGTACAAAGGTGACCGCACTGGTGGGGTCTCCGCTCCACGACGCGATGGTATACTACGACATCGTCTGCGGCGATAGCATCATTGAGAGCCGCCGCATCGACCTCGACGATCGGCTTGAACGCCTCTCGTTGGAATACAAGGACGCTTACGGCGATGGCGCCACTGCGTTCGTAGCCATGATGCGCAACGGACAGCTTTACACCGAGCAGTTTAGCGTGAAGAAGCCCGAGCCCGACAAGCGATTGCTGCTGGAGTGGAGCAGTTTCCGCTCACGCCTCACACCGGGGCAGCAGGAGGAGTGGCGCGTCAAGATTACAAAGCCCGATGGCTCACCCGCCGACGCGCAACTCATGGTGTGCCTCTACGATGCTTCGCTCGATGCTTTCGTCAAGCACGACTGGGGGCGCTTCAACGTGTTCTTCCAACGCACACTGCCCAACGCCCTGTGGCAGACGAATCTCAGCACCTACCACTTCTCGATGACGGGCGTAGGGAAATATCGTCGCTACGACCTGCCCTCGCTCACCTTCTCCGATTGGGATAGTCAGCTCTTCAGCTACTATACGGCCCTTGATGAGGACATCTGCTACGAAATGGCGCCTATGGGGGCTGCATCCGACTCTGGATCGGCAGCGCCGCGTAAGCGCATGAGACTCATGGCTTCGCGTGCCAACGCTATGCCTATGGAACGCTCTGTGGAACTATCGGCCATGAAGGAAAACTCGTCGACCACCGATGCTGTAGCTTCCGTCGAACCCGAAGCACCCATGCCGAGCACCCATACGCGCACCAACTTTGCAGAGACAGCCTTCTTCCGTCCCACGCTCCGCACCAATGCCGAGGGCGAAGTGAGCATTGCCTTCACCCTGCCCGAGAGTATGACGCAGTGGAACTTCACCGCTCTGGCCCACGATCGCGAAATGCGCCAAGGCCGACTCGACACCACCATCGTGGCACAGAAGGACTTCATGGTGGAGCCTGCACTGCCACGTTTCTTGCGCCGAGGCGACGTGACCGACCTCCCCGTAAAGGTGACCAATCTGTCCAAGAAGAGTGTGAAGGCTACCCTCGAACTTTCTCTCTCTGATGCAGAAAAGGGCGCCAGTCGTTACAAAAGCCAGCAGGAAGTGACGCTTCAAGCGGGCGAGTCGCGCGTTTACACCTTCCCCTACCGCGCCACCGACGATGAGGGGGTGCTCATATGTCGCACCGTAGCAAGTGGCACAGGATTCTCTGACGGAGAGGAACATTACCTACCGGTCTACAACACCGACGTAGAGGTGGTGCGCACAATCCCATTCAGCATGACGGAGAAAGGAAGCCTTACGCTCCGCACCGACACGCTATTCAACGCCAAGGATGCACGCCACCGCGTGCTCAGCATAGAGACATCATCCAATCCTACTTGGTATGCCGTGACAGCGCTTCCCTCGTTGGCAGGCACACCTACCGTCTATTGCTCCATCGATTGGGCCACTCGTCTCTACGCCTTGACATTAGGCTACCACATTGCGCAGCAAAATCCTGAAATACGCAGCCTCGCCACCACCGACAAGGAGCAACTCAAGGCTCTCAGCCAGATTCATCTCGAGGGATTGACCGATGCCACACCTTGGCTCCGCGAAGCTCAGTCGCAGCAGGAGCGTGCTGCCTCTCTATCTCAACTTTTCGACGAAGGTATAGCTGCGGCTCACGTCCATACGGCACTCGACAAACTGCGCGCGCTGCAGACGTCCGACGGCAGTTTCAGTTGGTTTCCCGGTATGCAGGGCAACGCTTACGTTACTATCGATGTGGCCACGCTATTGGCACGGATGGAGAAACTTACGGGTACGGACGAGGCTCATTCGCTCCTCACCCAGGCATACGGCTACTTGCAGCAATGGGCTGCCAAGGAGGTAGAAGAGATGAAGCGCGACGAAGCGAAGCTGAAGCGTCAGCTCGTGCCGTCAGAGTATCAGCTTCGCTACCTCTATCTGCGCACACTCATGGGCAGCCGCCCCGATGCGGATGCGTCCTTCTTGATCGATCGTGCCGCCACAATGCGCAAAGAGCTGACCATGTATGGCCGTGCCATCACTGCCATTGTCCTTGACGAAGCTGGTCGTAAGAGCGAAGCCGAGGAGGGACTGAAGAGCTTGATGGAACATACCGTAACGAAGCCTCAGATGGGCCGTTACTTCGACACCTATCGAGCAATCTCTGCCTACGATTCTTACCGCATTCCCACGCAGTGTGCTGCCATCGAGGCGATGCGCCACTTCGGACGGACAGACGTGGCAGACGAGATGCGCCTATGGCTCTTGCAGGCCAAGCGCACACAGATGTGGGAGTCGCAGCGTGCTTCGGCTGATGCAGTCTATGCATTACTCACCGACACAGCGCAGACCTCTGCCTCCGTACAACCGCTCAGCAACCATGCACCGCTCTACTTCACGCTACAGAAGGGGCAGCGCATCGTAGGCATCAACGCTCGTTCACAGACGAAGACTCCTACCACCGCGGGCTACTTTAAGCAGACGTATACGGATGCCGATGCGCTACAGAGCGATGCGGTAAAGTTCACGAAACAGACCGATGGTCTCTCGTGGGGTAGCGTCAGTGCATCGTTCACGGCTCCTGCATCGGAGGTCAAGACGGAAGGAAAGGAACTCTTCGTTGAGCGTAGCTATGAGGTGAGACGCAATGGAGAGTGGCAACCGATGGATGCAGCCACCACTCCCATTAGCGCTTTCGCAGCCGTTAAGAAGGGCGACCGCGTGCGTCAGGTGCTGACCATCCGGGCCGACCGCGACTTCGACTTCGTAGTGGTGCGTGCTTCTCGTCCTGCTTGTCTGGAGACGGCAGCTCCGCTTTCTGGCTATAGTTGGAACGACGGCTTGCCTGCCTACCGTGCCGTACACGATGCTTCGACCGACTTCTTCATCGAGCACCTCTCGAAAGGCACGCATTCCTTCACGGAGGAACTCTTCGCCGATCGCAGCGGCACGTTTGCTACGGGCATATTGGAAGCAGAGTGCGTCTATAGTCTGGAGTTCCGCGGCACGGCAGCAGAGACTTCTATCACCGTGGCGCAATGATCATGGTAAGTACGGCATTGAAGCAACGACTCGTGCATTTAATAAGGAAAAAGCATGCACTACAGCATTTAATGCTTATATTTGCACCCAAACGATTCATACAAGACACACAAACTATTCATATAAAACCTAACATTATTCCCATTATGAAGAAAATGATAATCCTGGCGATGACCGCCATATTCGCTCTCAGCGTGAGCGCACAGTGCCCCCAAAGCAAGGGCGATTGCTGCAAGAAAGATAAGACAGAATGCTGCCAAGGCAAGAAGAAAGCCTGCAAGAAATGCAAGAAGCAGCGCAAGGCCGACAAGAAGTGCTGCAAGCAGCAAGGTCAGTGCCCCAAGCAGGCCGAAAAGTGCGACAAGCAGAGCAAATGCGACAAGCAGCAGAAGTCGTGCTGCAAGCAGGCCGAACAGAAATCTTGCTGCAAGTAAAGCTTACGGGGCTTGCCCCTCAGCGCAATAACGACCTATGGGCTTTGTCAAGAAAATGCCTTCGTGCATTCCTTGGCAAAGCCCTTTTCGTATTCATTTAGACAGACGGATTCTCTATCATTCACCCCGCAGCACACAAAAACATTCCCCGCCGCGCATATTCTCCGCCCATACGTTGCACATCTAATACGAAATAATTACCTTTGCCGAATAGACCTATCATTTTCAAGCATATTCTAACAAACAATTTTTACATAACCCTAACTGAGAAAAACATGAAGCACAGATTACTCGGTTTGCTGATGATGCTCGTCATGCTCCCAATGGGCGCACTGGCGCAGACTTTCGTCAACCTTACCCCCCGTCCTAAGACGATGATTGTGGGCTCGGGCTATTTGACTCTGCCCAGTCAGTTCACGATCAACTGCAACAGCGTGGACCAAGACTGCGAGTCGGAAGCACAACAGTTTGCCAGCGCCTATGCAGCCGTGACGGGTGCACAGGTCAACGTAGCAACCAACGCCACCGACGCACTCATCCAGCTCTCTATGCTCGACAATAAGTCGGGCCTCAAGCCTGAAGGCTACAACCTCATAGTAAAGACCACAGGCATAGAAATCAAGGCCAAGAGTGCCCTCGGATTCTTCTACGCATTCCAAACTCTAAAGAAGATCCTACCTGCCAACGTAATGGCTGGTGTGAAAGACGCCAAGGTGACCGCTTACCCCGTGCCCGTGGTAACTATCACCGACGAACCACGATTTGACTACCGCGGATTCATGCTCGACGTGTCGCGCCACTTTTTCACCGTAAGCGAAGTGAAGCGCATGATCGACCTCATGGCATACTACAAGCTCAACAAGTTCCACTGGCACCTGAGCGACGACCAAGGTTGGCGCGTAGAGATTAAGAAATATCCTAAGCTCACCACCATCGGTGCTACTGCTCCCAACTGCCGTTTCACCGATATGTACGAACGCACACAGTACTGGATCAACAAGCCTTACGGTCCTTACTTCTACACGCAAGAGGAGGTAAAGGACGTCGTAGCCTACGCTGCAGCTCGCCACATCGACGTGATTCCCGAGATCGATATGCCGGGCCACTTCTGCGCTGCCATGGCTGCCTATCCCGAGTATAGCTGTACGCCCAATGGCTCTCACTCAGTACGCACCGACGGAGGCATCTTCAACGATATTCTCAATGTAGCTAATCCCGAAGCCGTGCAGTTTGCCAAGGACGTGCTGGGCGAGCTAATCGACATCTTCCCCGGTGAGTACATCAACATCGGTGGCGACGAATGCCCCACCACTGCTTGGGAGAACAACGCGCTCTGCCAGGCACAATATAAGAAGCTGGGCCTTACAAGCTATCGCCAACTTCAGAGCCACTTCATCAGCGAGATGAACGACTACGTAGTTTCTAAGGGTCGCAAGCTTGCCGTTTGGAACGAAGCCATTACCGCCGCTGGCGCCGACCTCGACATCATGAAGGCCACCGACGCCACCGTCTACTGCTGGACAGGCGCCGACGCTGCCGTAGCGAAAGCTTCAGAGCTGGGCATGCAGAGCATCTACACGCCCTGGGGACCTTACTACATCAATCGTAAGCAGGGCACCAGCGAGCAGGATCCTCCCGGTGCTGGCGACGGCTCAGACAATGTGCAGAAGACTTACAATCAAGCCATTCCCTCAGGCACCACACTCGGTGTGCAGGGCACTTTCTGGACAGAACACGTGAGCGATCGCGACTACATGGAGTGGCTCGCTCTGCCGCGTCTGCTCGCTATTGCCGAACGCGGCTGGAGCACGGAGGCCAACAAGGACTTCTCCGACTTCCAGAAGCGCATGACTGCCGACACTACGCTCCTGCAGTATGGCGACTATAAGTACTGCAACTACCTCATGCTCACCAATAGTCAGGGCGAAACGGACACGAAGGTGTATCCCTTCGTCAACACCGCCGACAAGAAGTACTACTACCGCATCATCTCTGGCGGTACGGACAACGATCGCAAGGATCGCTGCATCGAACTCCTTGCCGAGGGTTCTTCGCTCATCACTACTTATAGTGGCAAGGGCGCCGCAGCTGGTGTGCTTTGGACCAACGCTCAGGCTGCCGAGGGTGCTTCCAACTACGACTACCAGTGGTGGAGCCTCGAACAAGATCCTGCCAACCCTGGCAAGTATGCCCTCGTATGTAAGGCACAGCCCAACGGCTCGGTCAAAGCTACCCCGAGCAACACCTCTACTGGAGGCCGCTGGAGCTACGACAACTCTGCTAAGCACTACAACTTCGTGCTCGGCACAGGTGCTTACGGCAAGAAAGGCAACAACTACTATTACTCTCTGGCCAGCGACCAAGTAAGCGGTCAGTACCTCAACTCTTCTATGCCCGGCCAGGGCCTCGCTGTCAACGTATACAACCAGCCTACCAGCGGTGCGGGTGGTCAGTGGGAATTCTCTCCGCTCGAAGATTATGGTGGTAGCAGCGTGACCCCCGTCACCTTCGACTATCTGAAGGAAGGCCTGACCTACACGCTGACCAACGCTGTAGAAGGCTTCGAAGGTCTCTCTCTCACCGACGACAACAAGGGCACCAACCTCAAAGCCAGCACCGACGCCTTTGCCAACAATGCATGGACCGTAGAGTCAGCCACCACCAACGCTGATGGCTCGCAGACGCTCAAGCTCCGCAATGCAGCTACAGGTCGTTACATCACTTCCGTAGGTAGCTACGAGAATCAGTTGGGCTGCCCCGTATCAGTAGGCACCTCACAGGCTTCAGCCAACGTAACTTTGAGCTACGTGAAGCAGTACGACGACCTCCGTGTGAAGGTGGCAGATAAGAGCCTCTTCCCTCTGCCTTCGGGCACAGTCAATGCGGGTACCACCATCAATGGTGCTTCTTATGATGCCGCTCGTGGTCAGGGATCTGAATGGAAGGCTGAACAGGTCAACGTAGTCACCTTCCAGTGTGCCGACGATCAGGGCAACGTCCTCGGCACATTCAAGCGCAGCATTCCCGTAACCACTACGGAAATGACCACCGACCTTTGCCCTGTCTTCAAGAATCTCAAGGTGGAGACTATCACCCCCGATGGTGAAAATGCTTACACGCTTACCTATAAGCGTGAAGCCTACGCCGTGACCTACCACTGTACCACTCCCGAGGGTGCCATCATTGCCAACGACGAGGTGGCAGTACCTGTAGGCGAGAGCTACACCGTAGCTATCCCCACCCACGACTTCTTTACCTTCAAGAGTGCCGACAAGGACAATGGTACTACCCTCACCCCCTCTGCCGACCTCACCATCAATGCCACCTACACCACCGATGCCTACATTGGTGTGAAGAAAGAGGGCGAGGTTGTCACTAAGCTCGAGGCAGGTCATCAGTACTTGCTCTACGATGCCACCACCGCAGCCGGTCGCAGCGGCTATCGTGCTATCTCGGGCGGTAACATCAACCGCGAGCTCTCTGCCGACAACGCTTCGCCCTACGCAGTATGGGAACTACGGGGCAGCAACAATAAGTTTAAGGTATACAACCCCTACTCTTCTTACTACGTTCCTTCGCTCATTCGCTCCACTGCCACAAAGGGCAACGACACTGGCGACACCTTTACCTTCACGCTCAATACGGATGGCGAGACCTTCAACGTAAAGGGCACGAACGGTCAGTACTGGGATGGCAACGAGAGCGGCGACCTTGTGGGCTGGAACCAGGGTACAGGCCACCCCATCCGCGTAAGCACATTCTATGCACGCCCCATGTACGAAGTAGACATCACTTACATCGACGAGCAGTCTGAGAAAGCACTTGGAGAAAAGTTGCTCTTGCTCGACGCAGGTTCTGCCTTCACCCTCACCACCCCGGCTTACGAGGGCTACACGCTCAGCAAGATTACGGGCAACGAGTCGTTTGACGGCACGGTGAAGGGCAATCTCTTCATCCGTGTATTCTATGCTCCCAATGCTTCAGGCATTTCGTCTGCCACTACATCAGAAGCAGCAGCCTCACAAGCCATCTACGACCTTCAGGGCCGCCGTCTGCAGGGTATTACCCAGCGTGGCATCTACATCATCGGAGGCAAGAAAGTACTCGTAAAGTAAGAGGCAATCAAATCCCTTACTGAAGATTCCACTTAGATGGTGGAACGAATGTAAGATCTCACACACATATAAGCGTATCCTCCCTTAGGCTAAAGCCGAAGGAGGATATGCTTTTTTTTATGCCACTGCCTATGAGTAGACTTCTTGCTCGCACGCGATGCCGACGCGAGGACGAGTCGCCCACGGTATTGGCTGAGAATTATTATTGTATAGGCTGAAAAAAACAAGCCGATAGTTCTCTTCTAATTATCCCATGGAAGAGAGAAAACGCTTTCATGGGATAATTTAAACGTTTCCATGGGAAAAATAAAACGCTTCCATGGGATATTTTTTCAGCCACTATTCGGCATTTTTTGCATGGCGAGGAGGAGGGTTCTGAAACAGTGTGAAAGAAACGGAGAAAGCACCATGAGGAAATTGCGCCATCAAGAGATAATTTGTAATTTTGCAGCATGGAACAAAAGCTTCAGACTGCTAACAACCAATTTAGCGTGCTTGCCGAACGTCCTGTGGGCAAGCTTCTCATGCAATATGCCATACCAGCCATTGTGGCCATGGCGGCATCGTCGGTCTACAACATCATCGATGGTATATTCATCGGTCAGGGTGTGGGGCCTGCCGCCATTATGGGCTTGGCGCTGACCAACCCGCTCATGTCGCTCACCGCAGCCTTTGGTGCCATGGTGGGCGTGGGTGCCGCCACGCTGATGAGTGTAAAACTCGGACAGAAAGACTATGGTACGGCACAAAAGATTCTGGGCAACGTGGTGATTATGAACCTCACGATGGGTATCACCCTGGGTGTGATATTGCTCTGCTTCATCGACCCCATCTTGCGATTCTTCGGAGCCAGCGACGTGACACTGCCCTATGCTCGCAGCTTCATGCAGATCATCCTCGCGGGCAATGTGGTGACGCATATGTATCTCGGACTCAACGCCATGCTCCGCTCTACCAACCGTCCGCAGAAGGCCATGTATGCCACCTTTGGCACGGTGGTGCTCAACTGCGTGTTTGCCCCAATATTCATATTCGTATTGGGATGGGGCATACGTGGAGCGGCTCTTGCCACGATCTTAGCACAGTTTACGATGCTGATGTGGCAGATTAGGCTGTTTAAGAACAAGGAGGACTTGATTCACCTTTCACGTCAGTATATCAAACTCGACCTTCACATCGTACGCGAGTCGTTGCTTGTAGGACTGCCACAGTTCTTGATCAACCTCTGCGCCTGCCTCGTGGCAGCCATGATGACGCGCAGCCTCACTACGTATGGAGGCGACGTGGCAGTGGGAGCGTTTGGTATCTGTAACCGATTGATACTCTTCATCATCATGGTAGTGATCGGACTCAACCAGGGCATGCAGCCCATTGCGGGCTACAACTTCGGAGCGCAACACTACGACCGCGTGCTCGGCGTGCTCAATCGCGCCCTCGTGGTGGGTACATGCATCACGATGACGGGCTTCATTATCGGTGTGTTCTTCCCCACCCCATTCGTATCGATCTTTGCGAAAGATTCTCCTGAACTCATCCATATGTCTGCCCACGCACTGAGCTGCATGGTGATGATGTTCCCCATCGTAGGCATTCAGATAGTCTCTACGGCATTCTTCCAGAGCATTGGCTATGCGCCAAAGAGCATCTTCCTCTCGCTCACGCGTCAGCTCATCTTCTTGCTTCCCGCCATCTTCATCCTGCCCCACGTATATGCCGATCCCTTGGAGGGACTGTGGCATGCGGCTCCTACAGCCGACGGACTTGCCTCCGTACTGGCCATCACGCTGCTGGTGAAGCAAATCCGAAAGTTTAAGAAGCAGCAAGAGACTTCAACTTTACATCCATAAAAATATCCACTGGCGCTCGCGCCCTAACACATCACATACTTTGAAAAAGACTGAACCATTCATCATCAACATCGGTCGCTCGCTCGGTAGCGGCGGCCGCGCCATAGGCCACATCCTGGCCAAGGAATTCGACATTGCTTACTACGACCGCGAAATTCTGAACCTCGCTGCCAAGGAGAGCGGCTTCTGCCCCGAAGTGTTTGAGAGAAGCGATGAGAAAAATCGTTTTCTTCGTACACTGGGCAACATCATTCCCTTCTTCGGAGGTGGCTCTACGTACTACAACAATGAGCTTTCCAACGAGAACCTCTTCCGCCTTCAGAGCGAAGCCATACGCAAGGCTGCTGCCGACCATTCGTGCATATTCATCGGTCGCTGCGCCGACTACGTGCTGCGCGACTTTCCACGCTGTGTCAACGTGTTCATTGCCGCCGATATGCCCGACCGCATTGCGTCTGTCATGAAGCGCAACGGATGCTCTGAAGAGGAGGCACGCAACATCATCGAGCGTGGTGACAAGGAGCGCTCAGAGTTCTACAACTTCTACTCCTCAGGCACGTGGGGCGCTGCCTCCACCTACCACCTATGCATCAACTCCTCCGTACTGGGCATAGAACGCACCGCAGCATATATCAAGCAATTCATCATTGAGAAGTTGGGACTTGAGCAACCGGAAGATTAATTCCGCCACGCTGTGACTCCCGATGGATTTACGCATTATAATTTATGTCACGCATCATTCATCTCACGCTGTTCCTGCTATTACTGCTTCCGTTGGGGCTTCATGCTCAGCAAGCACAGGTGACAAAGCGCAGCCAGACGCCACTGCTCTTCCCCAAGTTTCAGACGGCTAAGGTGCGCCAGACTTTCGGCCGCTCGATAGAAGCGCAAGCCAACATCTTTCTGAAAGATGGCTCGCTTCTCTACATGGACGGCGACAAAGTGAAACGCGCCTATACGAAGGGCATTATCGGTGTAGACTTCGGCGATACGGCTCGATTTATGAAGGTGGACTCCGTCATGGCTCGCGTAGTAGCGCAGAAGGGCTATAACTTCTTGCTGCGCAAGACCACCGTAGACATGCCGCTCTATAAAGAGGAGACCTATGGTGGGCGCAACATGGACTACTTCGACATAGAAGATGCCGGCATCTTCCTCAACCTCGACTCGCAAAAGCGCGACGACGAACAGGGTATCCCGCTTAAGGATACTTACTACTTTAGCATACAGGGCGAAGTGATACCCGCCAACGAGTCGTCGTTTAAGCACTTCGTGCGTCCCGACCGACAAGCCGACTTCAAGAAGTTGAAAGAAAATCGCTTCTGGAGCTGGCGCGACGAGAAATCTCTTAAGGAACTGCTGGATTATCTTTAAGGGAAAGGTTTGGAGGTTGGCAAACTGTGTACCCATAGGCAGTGGGGGCGAACCGTCTCGGTTCGGCTTGGCACGCGAGGCTCAACGCCGAAGCGGGGCAAAATCTTTGCATACAATCTTGCGCCTGCTCGGACTTCGAGTCCATCGCAGACGCGCCGAACCGAGACGGTTCGCCCCCACTGCCTATGGGTACACAGTTTGCCAACCTCCAAACCTTTCCCTTAAAGATAATCCAGCAGTTCCTTAAGAGATTTCTCGTCGCGCCAGCTCCAGAAGCGATTTTC
>JBNMGC010000035.1:0-16056 GCA_050873845.1 Alloprevotella sp. | reverse complement strand
CTCATTAATTATTCATTAAATCGTTCTTCATCTACGGATGGTTTGAACGGAGCGCATGAGTAATTAGTGAGCTATTAATGGCAATTTCTGTTTGGTAAAAAAGGATGTGTTTTTTTTGAAGTCTCTAAGGAGATCCTTAGCTTTGGCTGATGCCGACGCGAGACGCGTCGCCCACAGAAGAAAATAGGGGACAGGAGAGTGCTTCTAACATCCTTCAAATATCTCCTCGTTCTCGCTCTTCGTCGGGAAGTCTGGGAAAGCGGATGAAGCAGATCCATCGCCGCCTGCAGAGGGCGGGGAAGGAGTGTCAGAGGGTAGGAGCTTGTACGATTGCGCGGGTTTGAGACCAGGACGTCTATAGTAGGTCATCTTAATACCCGTGAGGAGTACGCGAGCGTTGAGCAGTTCGGGATGCGCTTGCAGATTAAGACTTTGGCGCACGTCGGTGTTGATTGGCAGTTGTATGGCGGCAAAGGTTGCGCTCTCATCGGGCGAGGGAACGTCGGCCACGACAATGTTCGACTCTATGGCATCTTCAGCCGACAGACGAGGCTTCGTAGCATTCATTGTAGGCATATAGCCCACAATGTAGCAGCGTAGGAGCACTTTTGCGCTATCCTTGGCTTCGCTGAGCGTTGCCACGCCGAGCGTGTCAAGATCTTCGCTTGTCGTGTTGGAATCAGTAGCTGGTGAAGATGGTTTTGCTGGCTCGTCAAGCACGATGTCGCCACACGAGCATATAAGCAAGGCAAGCAGGGTAAGGATGAGGGTGTGCTTCATAGATATAGGCTGCAAGGTGATGTGAAAATATTAGGTTAGGGAGGAAAAGTCATGACTTGGAGGTATAATATTCCAAGAAGAGTCTTCTCTAATAAGAAAAGGCTGTGTTGTCGATCTGTTTAACCGGCAACACAGCCTTAAATATATGTGGATATGGTCAGAGGAGAGGATGCTTATATAGCTTGAAATACGAATGCGTTATACGTCACTCGATAGCATCTATCGTCCTTTCTGCTATCAATCCGTAGATTACTTAATCTTCTTTTCAGCCTTAGCGATCTGAGCCTTAGCCTTAGCAGCGGCCTTGTCGTAAGCAGCCTGAGCTTTAGTGGTGGCAGCAGCGTCGCCGCTCTTCTTGGCTGCTTTTACGTCGTCGTAGAGTTTCCAGAGGTTGAACTTGCTTGTAGCTTCCTTCTGGATGGCAGTCACCTTGTTAGCGTAAGCTTCAGAGGCAGCCTCGTCGGCAGCTGAAGCGTAAGCGTGGCGGTAGCCCTTCTCCTTGTTCCAGAGTCCGCGAGTAAAGTCGGGGAACGAAACGCTGGCGTAGTTGTTGTCCATAGAGATGGCACCGAGCTCAGCGATAGAGCACCATTCTGCGAGGTCGTATACGTCCATGTCGAGGGGCAGACCATTCTGGAGGCAGTAGATTAAACGGGCGCACATGATGAAGTCCATACCGCCGTGGCCACCAACCTTCTTAGCCAATTCGCCGAACTTAGCCAAGATGGGGCTTTCGTATTGCTTCTCGAGGGCAGCCTTTTCGCTTTCGGGCATGAAGCTGTGTGAACTGAGGTTGTCCACCTTGGGCTGATGACCTGAAGCAGCGAGCTGCTTGCTATCTACAGCGTAGCCTTCTACGGGATACTTGTTGGCAAAGCCCTTTGTACCCGTGAGCTGATAGAGACGGTTGTAGGGCTGAGGATTCATAACGTCGTGCTGGAGTTCGATCACCTTCTGGTTCTCAGTGCGGATAAGTGTAGTAGTATGGTCGCCATTGCGGAAGTCGTTGCAAGGCTTGCCAGTCTTCTTTTCTACCAATTCCTTGCCGTGAACGCTCTTAGTGTCCATAGCAACGAGTGTCTTCATGCGGTCGCCACGGTGAATGTCGAGAGCCTGTGCCACAGGGCCAAGGCCGTGAGTGGCGTATACGTCGCCGCGGTTTTCACGATTGTACTTCAAGCGCCAGCCGAGTTGCTCGGGATCAGATCCATCGGGATTCTTCCAGTAGTAATCCCAGAAGTCGTCGAGGTTGTGAATGTAGGCACCCTGTGCGCGGATGATTTCGCCGAACACGCCGTGTTGAGCCATGTTGAGGGTACGCATTTCAAACCAGTCGTAGCAGCAGTTCTCGAGGATCATGCAGTTCTTCTGCATCTTCTCTGAGAGGTTGACGAGCTTCCAGCACTCTTCCAAGTTCATGGCCGAGGGTACTTCGTCTGCTACGTTCTTGCCATGCTGCAGAGCGCACTCTGCCACGGGGAAGTGGTGTGCCCAGTCAGTGGCCACGTATACGAGGTCGATATCGGGACGAGCACAGAGCTCTTTGTAACCATCAGCACCCGAGTAGATAGCTGCGGGGGGCAGACCAGCTTTCTTCAGATAGCCTTGGCAAGCTTCGGCACGTTCGGGCACGAAGTCGCAGAGAGCTACTACCTCTACGCCAGGAATCACGCAGAAGTTTTCCACAGCACCGGGACCACGCATACCGAGGCCAACGAGGCCGATGCGCACCTTCTTGATTTTGGGAAGTTTGAGACCGAGCACATCCTTCTGTCCAGCAGGACGAGCAGGAGTTTCGATTTCGATGCTACCCTTGTTCCAGTGCCACTTAGTGGAAGGAGAAAGAGACTGTGCCTGTGCCAAGTTTGCACCCAAAGAGAGCAGGGCAGCAAAGGCAAAGGCCATACATTTTTCCATTTTCATAGGATAATGTAGATAGAATTTTTAGAGTTAATAATGTGATATTTTGCTTATTAGGTAGTTCGCAATAATCCGAAGCTTCCCGCTCCAATCATTGCGCTTGCGCTTCATAGTGCAAGGCAAAGTTAACATAATCCGTAGGAGAGAGCAAGCATTTGTTCAACTTTGTTACGTTTATGCAGTATATTCTTACGTTTTTAACATAAGCGGGGGCGTAGCGCTTTCTGTGTGCAATAATGAAGCGCGTACTTTTCCATGCAAAAAGCCATAAGCACGAATCTGTGGAGAACAGTGCTTATGGCTTGATGGTGTGTGGATATGTGAAGTTTGATAATAGACTCACTTTCTTCTGTGGGCGACGCGTATCGCGTCGGCAACGCCAGTAAATCAGGAAGAAAATTCATAGGAAGTGGGGGCGAAGCGTCTCGCTTCGGTACGCAGGCGAAAGGCTCGAAGCCTGAGCCTGCGTAAGAGATGATGACGAAGTTTTTGCCATGCTTCGGCATTGATCCTCGCATGGCAAGCCGAACCGAGACGGTTCGCCCCCACTTCCTATAGGCTCACAGCTTGCTTGTAAACTCTGTGATGCTGAAAAATGCACTACATGCGTTCGTGGAACGAGCGAGAGATCACTTCGAGCTGGTGCTCACGTGAGAGCTTCACGAAGTTTACGGCATAACCGCTCACACGAATGGTGAGCTGCGGGTACTTCTCGGGGTGTTCCATAGCGTCTTCGAGCATTTCGCGGTTGAGCACGTTGACGTTGAGGTGGTGGGCACCCTTGGTGAAGTAGCCGTCCATCATCGTCACGAGATTCTCTACGCGCTCTTCGGGTGTGCGACCCAAGCTCTGGGGCACGATGCTGAAGGTGTTAGAGATACCATCCTGTGAGTCACGATAGCGGAGTTTCGCCACTGAAGCAAGCGAAGCTACGGCACCGCTCTTGTCGCGTCCGTGCATGGGGTTGGCACCCGGAGCGAAGGCTACGCCTGCTGCGCGACCGTCGGGGGTAGCACCTGTCTTCTTACCATACATCACGTTGGAGGTGATGGTCAAGAGCGAGAGCGTGGGCTGAGCATTCTTGTAGACGGGGAGTTTCTTGAGTTCTTCGTCGAAGTAGTATACGAGGTCCACGCCGAGGTGGTCTACGCGGTCGTCGTTGTTGCCGAAGCAGGGGAATTCACCTTCTACGTCGAAGCCCTCGGTCAGACCGATATCGTTGCGCTTAGCCGTTACCTTGGCATACTTGATAGCAGAGAGTGAGTCGATAGCGATCGACAGACCGGCTGCACCATAGGCAATGTTGATGGCGGGGTTGGTATCGATGAGCGCCATCTGAGCCTTCTCATAGTAGTACTTGTCGTGCATGTAGTGGATGATGTTCATCGCGTCGTTGTAGATACGAGCAATTTGCTTGAGCACGAGTTTGTAGTTCTTGAGCACCTCGTCGTAGTTGAGCACGTCGGAGGTGAGTGCGGGGATGCCTTCAAGCATCACGGTGCCAGTCTTCTCGCAGCGTCCGCCGTTGATAGCGAGCAGGAGAGCTTTGGCGAGGTTGCAGCGTGCACCGAAGAACTGGATCTGCTTGCCGATGGCCTGGTAGCTTACGCAGCAAGCAATTCCGTAGTCGTCGTTACCGCGTACTTCGCGCATGAGAGTATCGTTCTCATACTGGATAGACGAGGTGTCTACGCTCACCTTTGCGCAGAATTCCTTCCAACCTTCGGGGAGTTCGGGGCTCCACAATACGGTGAGGTTGGGCTCGGGTGAGGGGCCGAGGTTGTAGAGTGTCTGGAGGAAACGGAAGGAAGTCTTCGTTACCTTCAGTGTGCCATCGTTGAAGCGGCCGCCGAGTGACTCCGTTACCCAAGTGGGGTCGCCAGCGAAGATCTCGTTGTAAGCGTCCATGCGGAGGTGGCGCACCATGCGAAGCTTCATTACGAACTGGTCGATGAGTTCCTGTGCGAAAGTCTCGTCGATGAGGTTGTGCTTAAGGTCGTGTTCGATATAGATATCGAGGAACGAAGATACATTGCCCAACGACATGGCAGCACCGTCCTGCTCCTTCACGGCAGCGAGGTAGGCCATGTATACCCACTGTACAGCTTCCTGTGCATTCTGTGCGGGGCGGCCGAGCTCCAGACCATAGTATTCACCCATCACCTTCATCTCCTTGAGTGCCTTGATCTGTTCAGCTACTTCCTCGCGGAGGCGGATGCGTTCGTCGGTCATGGGGCTACCGATGGCGCGCTTGTCGGCTTCCTTAGCCTCGATGAGGCAGTCGATGCCGTATACTGCCAAGCGGCGGTAGTCGCCAATCACGCGGCCACGTGCATAGTTGTCGGGCAGACCGGTGAGGAATCCGAGCGAACGGAATCGGCGGATTTCTTCGGTATATACGTCGAACACGCCGTCGTTGTGAGTCTTGCGGTAGTGAGTGAAGATGTCCTTCACGTGTTCGTTGACGGGGTGGCCCTGCTGAGCGCAAGCCTTCTCCACCACTTTGATACCACCGAATGGCTTAATGGCACGCTTCAGCAGTTCGTCAGTCTGGAGGCCTACGATAAGCTCATTGTCTTTGTCGATATAGCCAGCCTTATGTGATGAGATGGTCGATACGGTGTCGGGATCGAGCGAGCGTACGCCGCCATTGGCACGTTCCTCTTCGAGTGCTTGCAAGCAGATGTTCCACAGCTTGCGTGTGCGTTCGGTAGGTCCAACGAGGAAAGACGCGTCTCCTTCATAAGGAGTGATGTTGCGCTTTACGAAGTCGGTCACGTTGATTTGCTCAGTCCAAGGTCCTTCGATGAAGTTCATTGTAGAAAAAGGGGTTTATGGTTATAAATGCCTATTGTCTTCATGCTCTTGCGGCAAGGCGTATAGCTCGTGCTGCGGGGCAGAAGTCAATAAAGTGAATTCAAATGTGAGTCGTTGTAGAAATAAAAGCTTGCTACCAAAATGTGTAAGCTTGTCCAGAAGGATTGTGTTTTATTTACGCTTGCAAAGATACGACATAGGCGCAATATGTGCAAAGATTACGGCATATTTTGTTAACTATTTTGTAATAAGTACAATGTTTGCGTAGCCGACTTTGCAGTTTCGTATAGGTGCGCCTCGAAAGCGTGCTTACGCGCGCGCACGTCAGAGAGTTTTGTGGTTGTAAGTCTTGCATACTGTCACTTTTATGAGCAAATGTGCTGATAGTGAGTCGTTTGTAGCGTGTAGACACGGATGGTTTGCCTACACTTTGCTTGCACTTTGCCTACCATTTTGCTTGCACTCTTGTTCGTACAGAAAGCGTAGAGCATTTTCATCTTTTCTGTGGGCGACGCGTCTCGCGTCGGCGCTGCTACAAAATCAATAGCCGCCCCATTTTTTACTGCAACTAAGGGACAACAATGACGGGAGTAAGGATTAATTTCAACGCGACCAAGAACTATTTTTTACGGGAGTAAGGGGTAGGAAGTGAGGGGAAGGTGTAAGAAATAGTGCAAGCAATCTGTATGATGTATGTGAAAGAAATCTGCTGATTATCAGCAAGGACCTTGGCGGAGAAATGGTGTGTGCAACCACTCCCCTCAAAAACTCGCTGTAATGCGTGCACGTGCGCGTGCATACGAAGAGGGCAACAAAAAAAGTGTACAGTTTGTACACTCTTTTTGGAAGACAAGCAGACTTGCATTACCTTTGCATCTGCTTAAAAATCATTTGTTCACGCCTTCGCTTCTTGAGAGGGCGACACCATATAGGGAGGTATATCACTCCCCAATCACGATCACCTTGATATAATCCTTGAGGTGGAAGGGCCCTTTGCGGTAGCCACCTTGTGAATCGTTAACGAGTAAGAGCGTGAGACGTCCGTCGGTCAGCTTGCGTCCGAGACACATGCCCTCGTAGTTGGCAAAGTTGAAGTGGAATGGTTGCACGTGAGTGGTCCAATCTGCCAAGAGATGCTTGTCAAGAAAACGATTGGGATCCAACGTCTTTAGGTCAGTACTGCTGTCTATCTGTTCGCTTTCCTGCGGATTGACCCAAAATAGCTTACAACGCGCTGTGCTGCTCAGTCCGCCGTGAGTAATGTTAGCTTCGCGCTCCAAGACAAGTAGGCGCCCATCGGGCAGGGTCGATAGTTCCGATACACCATAGACGTAAGTTTTGCCAAAGTCAGACGATTGTCCGCGGTCCATGCGGTAGGCATATTGTGCCACGGGCTGGAGGTCGTCATTGAAGGCTTGCAGACGGAGCACATTTTGTGCTGTGGGGTGTGGGGGGCTGGCAGCAGGTCCGTCGGCAGGGAGGGTACTCTCTGTGGTGGTCCAGAATCGGTGAGATTGGGAGTCGTAGCAAAGTGATTCAAATCCGTAGTTGCTCACGATGTTGCTACGCGAGAAGATCTGTGGCACGTTGAGTTTGCGCCCTGTGGGCTGACCATCCATGCCATATTCGAGGATGCGCTGGTCGCCCTCGCCACTAATGAAGAGCGTTTGCCGTGGTGGAAAGTAGGCTATGCCTTCGCAGTCGCGCACGGAACGCCCGTCGGCGCTGACTTGCGGTTTGCTATTGCCCTGAAACCCCTCCATGTATACTTGGGTCACTTCGCCCGTTTCGGCATTTTGATCAATGCGGAAGGTGAAGTATCCATCAGCGGGCGTATCGTCGCTCACAAGAGCATACCGATTACCACCCAAAGAGGTGATGCCGCTATAGCTGGAAGCGCCAATGCCCCATTTGGAGAGCGATGTCTGCTTGAGTTCACGAGCCGTCTGTGCCGTAGCCGAGAGAAATGTGCAGATGGCTAATAGGGGGAGGAATGTGCGAATGCTCATCATATGATATAAAGTATTAAGTATTACAGACTACTTGGGGAAGTATTAAGTATAAAGTATTACAGGCAGGCTTTTTAGCCTGTACTGGGGGCGACGCGTCCTCGCGTCGGCATCACTCACGTGTAAGGAAATTTCTCGTCAGAATTAAATGGGCATTCTATCTCTCGCCGACGCGAGGACGCGTCGCCCCCAGTACTGGCTAAAAAGCCTGCCTGTAATACTTTGTACTTAATACATTCCCCAAAGGGAATGTAATACTTTCCAGGGGGATTATTCATCCAGCAGTAAGTCCATCACCATCGGCTGTGCTGCCATAAACATGGCGGCGAGACCTCCTGGGGTGACGATGCTATCGGGCTTGACGTCGGTGAGGCGCACGCGGCCGTTTTCTACTACGTACCAACCATTGTTCTCGGGAATGTCGAGGTCGCCCTCTACGCCGATATGGAGTTGGAAACCAGGGTTGGGGGTGGCAATGGCTGAGAGAAAACGGGGCACGTTGATGACGCGCGCCATGGCATAAGGCTCAGATCCTTTGAGTGAGCCCGGCAGACAGAAACGGCGGTACACCTTGTCGACGCCGCATGCTTGGCATAGGTAGTCGACGAATGCAGCACGGGTGGCTGTCTCGGTGATGGCGAGCGTGCGGATATATATGCGACCATTGGGTTCTTTCACTGCCAAGCAGAATCCTACCATGCGGCGCTTACGGTGAGCTACGAGCACATAGCCATCGCTGAGGTCGGCATCTTCGAGCGCTGCGAAAAAGTCGTCCTCTGATGGATGAACCATGAAGGGAAGATCGGCTGTGAGACGGCGGTAGAACACGTAAAGCTCATTGCTCCATTCATCGGGGCGCGTCACTTCTATCTTGCTGAAGTCGCCATCGTTGGTCACGTCGAGTGGAAGTTCTTGACGATAGATTGAGGTCCAGAATGAACCGTGTTGGGGCTTTTCGTAGAAGTGACGATTGTCTTCGCCATCGGGCACGAGAAAACTCAGCGTGGCTCCCTGGCTGAACAGTCGGCGGTGGGCTTCGTGGATGAGGTTGGAGGCATAGCCTTTGCCGCGGAAGCTGGGCAAGGTGGCAAGTCCAGAGATGTAGCCTGCACGATGTACGGAGCCATAGAATGTCATGCGGTAGGGGATGAGCTGCATGGCTGCCACAACGTTGCCATCATGACGGATGGTGAGGTTGTTGTCGTCAGTATATTTTTCATCAAAGTAGATGTCCATGAAGTCTTCCGAATCATGGAAACACGTGCGCCAAAGGTCGCGCGTCTGTTGCTTGATTTCTTCGGGTGAAAGGAGCATGGTGTATGCGAATTATTTGTTTTGATAGGGCTCTTCTCAATGAATGGCCGGCAGATGCTTGGTCGTGACGGTATATTTATGGAGAAGCAGTTCGGGATGGTAGGATAGCTTGGAGTGGCGCAGCCCTTCTATGCCGAGGTCTTCCTCACGATTAAGGTAGACATACTGCTCGGGCAGAGAACGGGCAAAGTCGCGATTGATGATGGCAAAGGCGCCCTCGTAGTTTGTATCGGCCTTTTCGACGCAGACGTCGAAGGTATCGGTATTGATAGGGGCACCATAGGTGAATGCAATGATTTTACCATCTACACGAATTACGCCACCGCGACCATCGAGTTCTGTCCAATGAGCAAACACGGTCTCCATAGCACGGCGCTCTGACTCATAGGTGAAGTCGCCCGAATCGGTCTCTTGGGCTTTCTCTTGTGCCCAAAGTGTGTCGATCTGAAGGCATTCATCGAAGTGAGATGGAGTGAGCGGCTCAAACTGATAGTCGGGATGGGCAGCGGTGAAGCGGTTGACGAAGTTGCGCTTGGACTGTAACTTCTTGCCCGAAAGCGTGGAGAGTTTGGTGCGGAGGTAGAGGTAGTCGCTGAAGCTACGGTCGGACGTGGCATAGAAATATCCTGGCATGGCTGCATCGAGCATGGCAAAGGACTTCTCACATACGTCGAACATAAGGAAAGGATGCCCCTGCTGCTCGGCATCGGCGGTGAGCTGCTGCATGATAGATGGCCAGTCGCCTTGACCTATGGGCGCCATGTAGGCATTGTGACCATCGGCCTTGAAGCGGAACAGAAGCCAACCCTCGTGGAGGGCAACTTCTGTGTCGTAAAGGAAACTCCAACTGATGAGGTTCATGAAGCTGAGATTGCAGTCGCGACTATCGGTCGGAAGGACGTGCTGCACAATGAGGTCTTTGTCAGCAAGCGTGAGCGGATGAAAGGAGATCATAGCTGGGCTGGACTGGGAATAAGGTGAGGAAAAGTGTAAGAGTTAGGGAATGAACAGAAATGTATACGTGCGTGGTCCATCAAAGGTGTTCACCGTGAGGCTGATGGAGTCGGTCTGTGCACGGAGCAAGGACTGGAGCGGACGCAAGGGAAGCGACAGGTAGGTGTCGCGCGTGTAGTAAAGTGGATCGTTATTTTGACCATGTACGAGCTCTGCGCAGAGCGTACGTGTGCCATTTGCGTGACGCACAAAATCGGTCTGATTGAATCCTAAGTAGTGTACTGCTTGAGCCGTTCCTTGTATGTTAAGTCGTAGATTGATGTAGTGGGCGCCTTGCCAGCAAGCGGTGACACCGACAGGATCGGTCTTTACCCGATCGGCTGCGATACGCACTACTTTTGGAGCAAGCACAGGGGCTCGCTGATGGAGCGTGAGGCTTTGTCCATCGGTGGTATAGAGAGCCTGAATGCGATAGGTGGAGTCGGGCTTGAGACCACTGATGGTCTGCGTAAGTGGAAGTTCTTCGCCATCGTCAAGACCTATGCGCGTGGCTCGCCCCGTAGGATTGGCAGTAAGTTCTGCCAGGGATATTTGATAGGATGGCAGCGGTGCTTCATCGCTTCCGCAACTCATCAGCATGAGTAGCGGAGTGGCGAGCAGAGGGATGATGATGGGGAACTTCATGGGAGAAAAGAGTGTGGAGGTCTTGAGAGCGAAGGCTATAAAGTTACTTAAAGCTATGTTTTGGGAGACTGTCATACCTTTATGGTAACTTTATAACCTTACCTCTTAAAACTTCAAACTATGAAATGCTCTTGAGATGATTGATGAGCGGGTTGGCATACATCGTAAGGATGCGCTCGCGCAGGAAAGCTTCGTCCTTCTCAGGAAGGTCTATGAGTGAGATGCGCTGCTGCAGGTAGGCTTCGAATGTGGCTTTCTCTGCTTCCGTATAGTGAGCAGCGTGCTCAGAGGAGTGGGTGAGAAGGTCGAGCGCCACGTAGTTGTTGGCAAAGATTTCGTAGCCTTGGTGAATGGCGCGATCCATGCGTTCTGCCACGGCCTTGAAGAACTCGCCTTTGGGGAGGGCGGCATACTCGTCAATCCAAGTGTTGATAGGCGCAGCAATACGATAGACTACTTTTCCCTTATGGCCAAAGATGCCCGTCTTCATATTGATGAGGTCGTCTTGCTGGCTCTTCTTAAACGATGCATCGTCGCGCTTCTGCTGAAATTCCTTAGCTTTGAGGAAATCGCATGGGTCGTACTCATAAGAGATGGTGAGTGGAGTGATATTGAGTGCTTTAAGTCTCTCTACGGGAGTGCCCTCGCCACCCATGGCCATCATCTTGAGGATAGACTCTTGCGTACGATCGTTGGAGTCCTTGGCACGGCCCTCGCGCTGGGCTATCCAGATGCCTTCGTGCTTCTCGCTTACAGCGAAATGCATATACTCGCTCATGCGCTTGCTCGACATGAGCATCTCGCGCATACCTACCGAACGCTGCACGATAAACGACTTGTTGAGACGAACGAGCGTGCGTATCCACGGATAGATGAGCAGGTTGTCGCCGATGGCTATCTCAATGGTGTTTTGGAAACCATTATCGATGAGCAACACGTCAAGCAGTGCTGAGTCGAGCACGATGTCGCGATGGTTGGACACGAAAGTATAGGCTTCGGCACGCTGCTCTGTGGGGATGGCAGTGGCATCGAGCGTGAGGCTTGTGGCGCATTGCGCGATGAGCTGCTTAATCAGCGGATAGAGTAGGGCTTTCTGAAATTTCAGATTGTCCTTGCTCGCTAAGGCCTTAGCCTTGAGTGCTTCCAAGGGAATACCCTTATATAAGGACTGGATGATGGTGCAGAAGGTGGCGTCGGAGAAGAGTTCATCGATGGCACCAGGTATTTCCTCGGGAAGGAGCGGACGTATGGCGTCGAAATCGTGTATATTCATGGTGGAAGAGGGTTGGAGAGTTAGCAGAATTTGCCTTCGATGATCTCGCTCAGCACGTCTTTGATATCCATGTCTGAAGCGCGCACCTGTTGGGGAATGAAGCTGGTGGGTGTCATGCCAGGAGTGGTGTTGATCTCAAGCATGTTGATCTGCTCGTTACCCTTTTCGCCAGAGAGAATATAGTCTATACGAATGATGCCGTAGCAACCGAGAATCTTGTAGATATGCTTCGTCATTTCGCTTACGCGTTGAGCCGTTTCGGGAGCGATGCGAGCAGGGGTGATTTCGTCAGACTTGTTGTTGTATTTGGCATCGTAGTCGAAGAATTCGTCGTGGGTGACCACTTCGGTGATGGGGAAGGTATAGAGTTCTCCATTCTGCTTCTTAAAACAGCCGCAGGTGATTTCCGTGCCGCTCATCATCTTTTCTATCATGACTTCGTCGCTCTCTACCATAGCCTTCTCAATAGCTGCACGCAGGGCATCGGCAAACTTTACCTTGGTCACACCAAAGCTGGAACCGCCAGCGTTGGGCTTTACGAAGCAAGGAATGCCAAGACGTTCAGCGAGTTGCTTCTCTGTTTCGGGAGTTACAACGTCGCCCTTGCGGATAAGCACAGAGTCAGAAATGTGGAGCTCGGGGAAAGCACGCAGGAAGTTGTTGAGCGCAAACTTATTGAATGTCATTGCTTCGACGAGTACACCGCTGGTGGAGTAGGGCATACCGATCATGTCGAAGTAACCTTGGAGAAGTCCATTCTCGCCAGGTGTGCCGTGGATGGTAATATAAGCGAAGTCGAACTCGTGGCGTCCATCAGATGCATTGAAAGAGAAGTCTTCACGATTGACGTGACAGGTCTCTTGACCATAGAGTACAGTCCAATTGCCTGCCTTGATTTCTACAATGTAGCAGTTATACTTGTCTTTGTCCATGAAGGACAGAATGCCTTCGGCTGAGCGGAGGGATACATCATGCTCGGAGGAGTCGCCTCCGGCTACTATAGCGATTGTACGTTTCATAACGGATATGTTATTTCTTTATGTAAGATAAGCTTCGGCTCGGCAGTTAGAAACCGAGATTCTATTGCGCTTGCACTTGCGTTATCTTTATCGTAGTTTCCTCTTATATATAAATGTAAAGCGTGACTATCTATGGCGTAACTATTGCCCTTTGGCTTGTGCGCTTTCAAGCAAAGTGTCCCACTTTTGCAGCAGTGTGGTCATGTCGGCGGGCAGTTCGGTGGTGAAATCCATCTCTTTCCCCGTCTTAGGATGCTTGAATCCAAGGGTGCGAGCGTGAAGTGCTTGGCGCGGACACGTGGCAAAGCAGTTGCGAATAAAACTGTTGTAACTGCCCGATGAATTACCGCGCAACACTTTATCACCGCCATAGCGCTCATCATTGAAGAGCGGGTGGCCGATGTGTTTCATGTGAACGCGAATCTGATGGGTACGTCCCGTCTCAAGGATGCATTCTACGAGGGTGACGTAGCCGTAGCGTTTCAATACGCGATAATGCGTAACGGCATGCTTGCCAATACCTGAGTCGGGGGAAAACACTGCCATCTGCATGCGGTCGCGTGGATTGCGAGCAATGTTGCCTTCAATGCGTCCCTCATCTTCTGCAAGATTTCCCCATACGAGGGCATTGTACCGACGACGTGTAGTCTTATTGAAGAACTGTACACCCAACTTGGTCTTCGCATCTGCAGTCTTTGCTACGACAAGCAATCCAGAAGTGTCCTTGTCTATGCGATGTACAAGGCCTACGGCAGGATCGTTGGGATCGTACTTAGGATCGTCCTTCAAGTGCCATGCGATGGCATTGACCAAAGTACCTGTATAATTCCCGCATCCAGGGTGTACTACCAATCCTGCGGGCTTATTGACAACGAGCAATTCGCTATCTTCATATACGATGTCGAGAGGGATATCTTCTGCTTCAATCTTGTTCTCATAACGTGGACGATCGAGCAGAAGTGTTACTACATCAAATGGTTTTACGCGGTAGTTGCTCTTGACAGGCTTATCGTTGACGTGAATAAATCCAGCCTTAGCTGCTGCTTGTATGCGGTTGCGGGAGGTGTCGCGTAAGTGGTCCATCAAGAATTTGTCCACTCTCAGCAACTGCTGCCCTTTGTCTGCTACAACGCGATAATGTTCGTAGAGTGCAGCTGATTCTTCGCCTTCATCATCATCGTCGTCGAAGTTGGCAGAAGCTAAATCATCGATAAGTGCTTCTTGACAAGAATTATCTGCCACATTTTCTTGATCATTGGCGGCTAATCCTTGCTCGTCGGTGTATATATTTTCTTTCAAAGTAATTTTGCTAAATAAAGGGTGTGGAATATCTTTTAGGGCAACATCCTATTTTATCCTTTTAGGGTAGTATTCTGTTTTATTCTTTCTCAGACACAAAATCTTCTCTGTGCGAGGATGAGGATGTTCCCTCATTGCTGCCGCTTTCATCGATATAGTCTTCGTCTTTTTCGGGAGGGGGCGCATTAAGTATGTAGTCAAGGCTATCGTTCCCATTATAGGTATCGCTTACGCCACCTTGGCCCACGACCAATGTGATGGGTGAGGTGACAGAAACTTTTGTACCCGCTACCACATTCCTACCATTGACCTTGACACCATACACCCAATCAGGGTCGCCCACAACGTATTCTGTGGCGGCAAGTTTAAATCCCAGTACGCGAAGTTTGTCTTCTGCCTCACGACGGGAACAATTATCTGCAACGTCTGGGATCGCTATCTGTCGTGGGCCATTCGCATTGATGGTAAGATAAATAATGCGTCCAGGCTTTACTTTCTCACCAGACTTGATACTTTGTTCCAATACGGAAAAAGGTGCTGCATTGTAGACATAGCCAGTATCTGTAACTTCCATCTTAAGTCCCATCGCTTTGAGCTTCTTTTCAGCTACGCTTTGATCCATGCCGCATACGTTGGGCACCACCACTTCTTCGCCGTGGTGGGTATAAATATTGATAAAGATGAGTGTGGCAATGCCTAGCACAATGGTAGTTACCACGATGCCTAAGCAGTTGCCAAACAATACTCGGCTGAATATCTTCTTGAAAAAATCGGAGATAGTCATACTCTCTTGTTTCATTTAGGTTGGGGATGAAGGCTACTCTCACTTTTCGTTAGCTGTCGCTTTTCGTTAGCTGTCACTTTTCGTTTTCGTAAAGCTGTTGCCGTTTGTCCCTTTATAGGGCAAAGGTAGCATAAAATTGGCTACTCTGCTCTATTTAACTCTTGTTTTTTTTTATTGCTGTCCGCTAAACCTCAAAAGAGCATAGAATTCCTATTGGCAATGGCCATAAATAGGCATTGCTGATGATTTTTTGAAAAGGTAAACTTCTTTCATCGTATAGATGTAGCCTATCTTATGCATAATAGCCCCAAGGGCTGATTTCTGGTGAGAAGAATCAGTCCCTATTGATGTTGCTTGCAAAGTTTTACTAGATAGTAGTTATTATCAAGCCTAAACGAAGGATTTTCTGTCCCGTTCTGATAGTTGTTCCATCGTTCACCGCCCGGTGGCAGCATTGCCGCCGGGCGGTGGTAGTGCTGCCGCCGGGCGGTGGCAATGCTGCCACCGGGCGGTGAACGATGGAAGGATGGTCATTTGTGAACGGCATGATGCCTGTCTTCGGACGTCTAAAAGCCTATTCGCGAACGACTATACGTTCCATGCAGCGATGATATTTCCATTGTAGAAAGGTTTTTTATCATCCATTTAGCGATGAGTCTCATGCACGCTCGACATCGAGCTCCGCATGTCTGGCTGAAGCGAGACGTTTCGTCCCCACTGTCTATTGGGCAAGAACTTAGCGGACAGCAATAGTCTTTTTGAATGCTTTATGGAAAAGTTTAGCTTCTTGCTACAACTACAGTCTGTAGGCGGACTTTCTTGTCTTATGTTGCTTCGTGAGTATGCTTGACTTTGGGGTATAAAAAAACTGATACCACGTTGCAATTTGCAATGTGGTATCAGTCTCAGTGATCTTTCCGTGTGAGGTTTGCTTGTGCTTGGGTATCAAAGTCTTATTGTGCTTGAGAGTAAGGAGTGCTTATTCTTAAGCTTGTATGGAAAGAAATGCTGATTTATTAGTTCTTGCCATGAACTTCGTCAGAAACGGTCAGTTTCTTGCGACCTTTGGCACGACGAGCGGCCAAAACGCGACGACCGTTAGCAGTCTGCATACGCTGACGGAAACCATGCTTGTTGTTTCTCTTTCTGTTGTGGGGTTGGAATGTTCTTTTCATTTTTGTTATGCTGTTTTTTTGTTTTGAT
>JBNMGC010000034.1:0-16539 GCA_050873845.1 Alloprevotella sp. | reverse complement strand
GTATTAAGTATAAAGTATTAAGTATTACATTCTTATAGAATTCAGCCAGTTCTGTGGGCGACGCGTCCCGCGTCGGCTGAGTCTGTGTACAAGAGGTGAACCCTTAGGAAGTGGGGGCGAAGCGTCTCGCTTCGGCTCAATGTGTGAGGCTCAATGCCGAGCACATCGAAAAAAACATGCCGCCTCGGGCATTGAGCCCTTCGCCAGCATGCCGAAGCGAGACGCTTCGCCCCCACTTCCTAAGGGTTCACCTCTTGTACACAGACTCAGCCGACGCGGGACGCGTCGCCCACAGAACTGGCTGAATTCTATAAGAATGTAATACTTAATACTTTATACTTAATACTTTATACTTAAAACCCTACTTCTTCGTCACGCTGCGCACCACGAACCAAGCGTGTTGCATGAGGGTGGTGAACAGTCCGTAATGGCGCTTCATAATGCGGAAGCGTTCGCGCAAAGAGGCTTTGTGGTGGCGCGTGGTCATGCCCTCGCTCAGATAGTCTGCCACGACGGTATGGGCATTGACCAACGGAAGAGCCTCATGCTCTGCCTCGCGCATGATGCGTATGCACCAATCGAAGTCTGCAGAGTATCGATAGCGGAGGTCGTAATGAAAGAGACGAGCCAGGTCGGTACGAGCGAAGAATGCTTGATGACATACGAGCATGCCCTCGCGGAAGCTGCGCCACGTGAGCTTCTCTGGCGGTGAGAGACGACGGGTGCGCAGGAAGCGTCTCTCGCTGTCTACAAGATGGGTGTCGCCATAGATCACGGCAGGCAGGACAGCAGAAGCCTCAGCCTCATGAGCTATGAGCGACAACGTTTCGGGCGAGTGAAAGGTGTCGCCTGCATTGAGAAACAATATATAGCGTCCTGTGGCCATGTCGATGGCTTTGTTCATGGCATCGTAGAGTCCATTGTCGGGCTCACTGATGCACACTATCTCATGGCGCACGTCGGCTCGACTATTGCGCTCTTGATAGTGGTGAACGTGTTCGAGGGTGTTATCGTGAGAGTTGCCATCGATGATGAGGTGTTCTACACGACCATAAGTCTGCGCCTCCACACTATGGATGGTACGGGCTATGAGGTCGCCTGCATTCCATGTGACTGTGGCTACTGTGATTTTTATGCCTTTTCCCTTCGGGGAAGGAGGCACGCTGGGTTCTTGAGTTTCTGTTTCCATATGAAAGCTCTATGAGCTTAGTTTAATGAGTTTAGAGCGCTGCGCGCGTTTAATGAGTTTAGAGCGCTGCGCGCTCAGTTTAATGAGTTTATAAGTTAAGAGAATAGCTCTGCAAACGTGTATTACCTGAACGTTTGCAAGTATGTATTACTTATTACTTGATAAGAGCAAGTATGTATTACTTGTTACTTATTACTTGATAAGAGCAAGGATGTATTACTTATTACTTGTTACTTATTACTTATAAATACTACAGTATGCCTCTGCCACCGCCTTTTCAGAGTAGGCAGCCACGGCTTTGGTGCGAGCATTGCGACAGAGTGCGGTGTAGCTGGGTGAGGTGATGACTGAGATTATGCCGTGAGCGAAGTCGGCAGAGGAGCGATATTGCGCCAAGTAGCCATTGACACCCGTCTCGATCATCTGTGGCAGGCCGCCTACGCGGAAACCCACACAGGGAATGCCGCAAGCCATGGCCTCGACGATGGTGTTGGGCAGATTGTCCATCAAGGTGGGCATCAGCAGGAGGTCGGCAGCTTGATAGAGACTGCGCTGACGAGCTTCGGAAGTATCGTAGCCAAAGGCATAGGTAGGGATAGGCATCTGTTCGCGCACCACATCGGCCTCCTGTCCTGCCACGACGAGGGCAAGCCTCTCCGCCAACTCTGGACGTTTCTTGCAAAGCAAGTCAAGGCTCTCCTTCAGATAGCTGATGCCCTTAGCGGGGTTGGTCACCTTGAAAGCGGTGAAGAGCAACAGGTGCTTGTCGGTGGGCAGATGGAGCTCTTGACGCAAAGCAGCCTTGTCGGCGGGTGGGGCATAGAAAACCGTGTCGATGGGGTTGGGGATGCTCACCACTTGGTGGCCCTTGAGCAGTGGCGATTGCTTTGCCAGCTCTATGAGCCACTGACTGCAGCCCACGAAGGTGGGTTCTTGACTCAGCCCGTACACACGACGCTTCTCGCGGAAGGTGCGATAGCTAAAGTCGTGGGCCGATGGGCGAAGCAGACAGGGGCAATCGTGACACTCGGTGAGCCACTTCTCACATTCCGCAGCATGATGACAGATGGAGGTGAAGGGCCACATGTCGTGCATGGTCCATACCACGCGCTTTCCGCTCTGGATGATGCGCCGAATGCCTTTCATAGAGAGCATGGCTTGGTTCACCCAGTGGAGGTGAATCACGTCGGCCTCTTGAAATTCGGGCAAGCGGGTAATGTCCGTGCCATAGCGTGCAGTGTCTACAGCGAAGAGCCCCTTGCGGCTGAAGCCATTGGCGGCATATATTTCAGCCCTTTCGAGCACAAACTTTACCTTGAGCCAAGGACTGGGCTTAAGGTTCACCACGTCGGTGCGGCCCTCAGGAAGCGACCTGTCGCGACAGAGCAAAGTGGCCTCCACACCGCTTTGGCGCAGTGCCTTGAGCAGTCGGAGGGCTGCGATGGCAGCTCCGCCCGCATGGTCGGATGTATTGACTAATAGTACTTTCATGGTAGGAAGGGGAGATTCTAGGAATACTAGGAGGGCTAAGGGATTCTAAGAGGCTAGGAGATTCTAGGGGTCTAGGAGCTATCCCCGATGTTGCATAATCTTCTCCGTGGCACCTGCATTATGCTTGATGTAGTCGCCTGCGGCTTGTCCTGCCTTGGCGAGTGCTTCCTTGTCGGAGAGGAAGAGGTCCATGATGGAGGAGAAGTCTTCAGCGGAGCGTATCTCGCGACATCCGCCGTTGGAGAGGAGAGCCTGCGCTTCGCGGAATTTGCTATGGTTCGGACCGATGATTACGGGCACGCCATAGACGGCAGCTTCGGGCACATTGTGTATACCCACACCGAATCCGCCACCCACGTATGCCACCGTGGCGTAACGATAGATGCTCGAGAGGAGTCCGTAGCAGTCGATAATCAAGCAGTCGGCCTCTGCCACTCCCTTAAGAGTAGCTGAACTATAGCGCACGTAGGGACGGTGGAGTTTCTCCTCTATCTGACACAGGTGCTCCTCGCTCACGACGTGGGGAGCAAGCACGAGTTTGAGATTGGGATGGGAGTTGAAATAACTGATGATGATATCTTCATCGGGTTGCCAAGAGCTACCAGCTACAAGCACTTTCCAGCATCCTGCGAAACGTTCCACAAGGGGTAGAGGCTTGGCGGCACGACGAATGTCGATCACGCGGTCGAAACGGGTATCGCCTACGATGCTGACTTGCTTCACTCCGATGCTTTGGAGCAGACGGAGCGACTCCTCATTTTGCACATAGAGGTGGGTCATGCGGTGAAGCACACGGGCATAACCTCTTCCGTACCAACGGAAGAAGATTTGTCCGGGACGAAAGATGCTCGACACGGAGTAGACAGGGATGCCGTTGCGATGGAGCACCTCGATGTAGTTGCGCCAGAATTCGTACTTGATGAAGTAGGCTTCTTCGGGACGTGCCATGCGCACAAACTTCAGTGCATTGAATGGGGTGTCGAAGGGTAGATAGCACACCACGTCGGCTCCGGCATAGTTCTTACGCACCTCATAGCCCGAGGGCGAGAAGAATGTGAGCAGTATTTTCTTCTCAGGATGTTCGCGGCGAAGGCGCTCCATGAGCGGACGGCCTTGCTCAAACTCGCCCAACGAGGCTGCGTGGAACCATACATAGCGATCGGTACCAATATGTCGACGCAGTATGCGCCAAGTGTCGCGATGACCGCGCATCATGGTGCGAATCTTCTTGCTAAACAAGGCTGCCACGTTGCAGCCAAGCATCATGAGATAGATTGCGAGAGAATACATTTATTAAGTATAAAGTATTAAGTATAAAGTATTACAAGCGGGGCGGCTCGCGGGGGTTGCCGAGGCGAGGATGCGTCGCCCACAGTACTGGGTGAAACTTATAAGATTAATGCTTCCTTTAAGGATGCCGACGCGAGACGCGTCGCCCACACAGTACTGGTGAATACCTTAATTACTTCTCTTGAATGGGATTAGAAAAGAGCGAAAGGGAAGGCGCAGAACTGCTGCTCTAGGCTAAGAGCTCCACTTCTGCACATTCCCTTATCTGAAGCAGCACCTTAAGAGAGGGCTGCGATGGCTTTCTTCATACGGCTGATGGTCTCTTCCTTACCGAGGAAGGCTGCGAGCTCGTACATGTCGGGACCCTTTCCTGTGCCTACAAGGCATACGCGCCAGGGGTTCCAGGGCTTCTTGCCACCATCGGCTGCCCACTTGTCGACCACGGCTTTCTGACTCTCAATGCTGAAGTCGTCGAGGCCCTCGAGCAGTGTGCAGAGTTCTTGCATATCGGCTGCAGCGCCTTCCTTCCAGTTCTTACGCGTAAACTTATCGTCCATAGAGTAGGTGGGGGCGATGAAGAAGAAGTCGCACAGGGGCCAGAGCTCCTTGATGAAATTGATCTTCTTCATCTTCATCATGCCTACTACGGCTTCTACGCGCTCTATGGGAGCTTCGATGCCATTCTCACGAAGTATCTTGTCGAAGGCGGGGGCGAGACGGGCATTGTCGGTCTTGAGTATGTACTCACGGTTGAACCATTGACCCTTGATGTAGTCGAACTTGGCGCCGCTCTTAGAGCACTTCGAGAGGTCGAACTGCTCGATGAGTTCCTGCATAGAGAGGATTTCTTGATCGGTTCCGGGGTTCCAGCCAAGCAGCGCGAGGAAGTTGATCACTGCCTCGGGCAGATAGCCGCTTTCACGATAACCGGAAGAGACATCGCCCGTCTTGGGGTCGTGCCATTCGAGGGGGAACACGGGGAAGCCCAGGCGGTCGCCGTCGCGCTTAGAGAGCTTACCCTTACCATCGGGCTTGAGGAGGAGGGGCAGGTGAGCAAAGCGGGGCATGGTGTCTTCCCAGCCAAATGCACGATAGAGCAACACGTGGAGCGGAGCCGAGGGGAGCCACTCTTCACCACGGATCACGTGGGTGATCTCCATCAAGTGGTCGTCGACGATGTTGGCCAAGTGATAGGTAGGCAGATCGTCGGCGCTCTTATAAAGCACTTTGTCGTCGAGAATGTCGCTCATGATGCGCACGTCGCCACGTATGATATCGTTTACGTGGATTTCCTCGCCGGGCTCTACCTTGAAGCGTACCACGTACTGTTCACCAGCATCGATGAGGCGCTGAGCCTCTTCGTCTCCCATCACGAGAGAGTTGCGCATACCCATGCGGGTGTGAGCGTCGTACTGGAAGTTTTGCACTGATTCGCGCTTAGCGGTAAGCTCCTCGGGGGTATCGAATGCGATGTAAGCCTTGCCTGCATCGAGCAGTTGCTTCACGTACTTGCGATAGATGTCGCGACGCTCGCTCTGACGGTAGGGGCCGTGGTCGCCACCGAAGCTCACGCCTTCGTCAAACTCTATGCCGAGCCACTTGAACGACTCGATAATGTAGTCTTCAGCACCAGGCACGAAGCGGTTGGAGTCGGTATCCTCAATGCGAAACACCATATCGCCACCATGCTGGCGAGCAAAGAGATAATTGTAGAGGGCGGTACGCACACCACCGATATGCAGAGGTCCGGTAGGACTGGGCGCAAAGCGCACACGTACTTTTCTTTCAGACATAGGAATGCTATCTATTGTGTTGATTATACGCGTTGACGGAATTAGGAAACAAGTTGACAAGTTAACCTAAAATTCCGCCAACGGATTGATTATGATTCAGCTTAGATGCCGCTCAGTGGCGGCACGTTCTGAGGTGCAAAAGTAGTGCTTTTTTCCGATACTGAGCGCTATTTTCTCCCTATTTAACCGCCCACGGGGTGCACACCACCGCTTGTTGTGCGCTTTTGGACTATATTCAAGCGATATTAGCGAAAAAATAAGTACTTTTGCACACTATTATACGCATACACAAGAACAACAAAAAAACGATCATACATAATGGAAAAGAAATTCAACCGCACGCTGGTAACGGCTGCCCTTCCCTATGCTAATGGTGGCGTACACATCGGACACTTGGCTGGTGTATACGTTCCTGCCGACATCTACGTGCGCTATCTCCGCCTGAAGAAGCGCGACGTGCTCTTCATCTGTGGATCCGACGAGCATGGCGTGCCCGTAACGATTCGTGCACGCAAAGAAGGTTGCACACCACAGCAGGTGGTTGACCGCTACAATAAGATTATTAAGGAGAGCTTCGAAGGATTCGGCATCTCGTTCGACTTCTTCGGACGCACCACCTCGGAAGTACACAAGAAGACGGCTTCCGACTTCTTCCGCACACTCTACGATAAGGGTGAGTTCGTAGAACAAGAGAGCGAACAGTACTACGACGAGGAAGCCCACACCTTCCTAGCCGACCGATATATTACAGGCGAATGCCCCCACTGCCACGCTGAGGGTGCTTACGGCGACCAGTGTGAGAAGTGCGGTACGGCTCTCTCGCCCACCGAACTGATCAATCCGCGCTCTACCGTGAGCGGTTCTAAACCCGTATTGCGCAAGACGAAGCACTGGTACTTGCCTCTCGACAAGCACCAGAAGTGGCTCGAGCCGTGGATCACGGAGCAGCACAAGGAGTGGCGCACCAACGTGATGGGACAGTGCAAGAGCTGGTTTGACATGGGCTTGAAGCCCCGTGCCGTGAGCCGCGACTTGGACTGGGGTATCCCCGTACCCGTAGAGGGTGCTGAGGGCAAGGTGCTCTACGTATGGTTTGACGCTCCTATCGGCTACATCAGCAACACCAAGGAACTCCTCCCCAACGATTGGGAGAAGTGGTGGAAGAGCGACGATACACGCCTCGTTCACTTCATCGGTAAGGACAACATCGTGTTCCACTGCATCGTGTTCCCCGCCATGCTCAAGGCTGAAGGCTCCTTCATCCTCCCCGACAATGTGCCCGCCAACGAGTTTCTCAACCTCGAAGACGACAAGATCAGTACTTCACGCAACTGGGCGGTATGGCTCGACGAATACTTGCGCGATCTGCCCGGAAAGCAGGACGTGCTCCGCTACGTGCTCACTGCCAACGCTCCCGAGACGAAGGACAACAACTTCACTTGGAAGGATTTCCAAGCTCGCAACAACAATGAACTCGTGGCCGTATACGGCAACTTCGTCAATCGTGCGCTGCAGCTCACCAAGAAGTACTACGACGGCATCGTGCCCGCAGCTGGCGAACTGACCGACTACGATCGTCAGACCATCGAGGAATTCAAGGGCGTGAAGGCTGAGGTAGAACGCCTCATCGAGAACTTCCGCTTCCGTGATGCGCAGAAGGAGGCCATGAACTTGGCACGTATCGGCAATAAGTACTTGGCCGACTCTGAGCCTTGGAAGGTGATTAAGACGGACCCCGAGCGCGTGAAGACTATTCTCAACCTCTCGCTGCAACTCGTGGCAAACCTTGCCATTGCTTTCGAGCCCTTTCTCCCCTTCTCATCAGAGAAACTGCGCGGCATGCTCCACATCGAGGAGGCTCAGTGGGATCGCCTCGGCGCTACCGACCTCTTGCCTGCCGGCCACCAGTTGGGCGAACCTGCTCTGCTCTTCGAAAAGATCGAAGACAGCGTGGTGGAAGCTCAGGTGCAAAAACTTCTCTACACGAAGAAGGCCAACGAGGCTGCCAACTTCAAAGCCGCTCCCGTGAAGGAGAACATTCCCTTCGAAGATTTCGAAAAGCTCGACATCCGCGTGGGAACCGTGCTTTCGTGCGAAAAGGTGAAGAAGAGCAAGAAGTTGCTCAAATTCGAGATTGCCGACGGCGCTGAAAACCGCACCATCGTAAGCGGCATCGCTCACTACTATAATCCCGAGGACCTCGTAGGCAAGCAAGTTTGCTACGTGGCCAACCTCGCCCCCCGCACCATCAGCGGCATTGAGAGCCAAGGCATGATCCTCTCGGCTGTCAACTTCGACGAATCTCTCTCCGTAGTGACCGTCGATCGCAAAGTAGTGCCTGGAAGCCAGGTGGGGTAAAGAGTTTTATGAGTTTAATAAGTTTATCGGCGCTTCGCGCCAAGTTTAATGAGTTTAGAATAATGACCAAAGTACTAGCTACGAACTCACTAAGCTCTAGCGCGAAGCGCCGATTAAACTCATTAAACCAAGGCGCAAAGCACCGATTAAACTCATTAAACTAAGGCGCAAAGCGCCGATTAAACTCATTAAACTAAGGCGCAAAGCGCCGATTAAACTCATTAAACTAAGGCGCAAAGCGCCTATCCTCTATGAAGAAGTTTGCAACCATCTTGTGCCTACTGCTCCTCACCGCCTTCTCGGCAGCGATGGCACAGATCAACTTCAGCGTGAAGTATCAGCGAGTCAATGCCAACACCATCGACATCGTATTCTCGGGTACTGCACAGCCGGGATGGCACATCTACTCCACCAACATTGGTGAGGGCGGACCCACCCCAGCATCGTTTGGCGTAGATGCTATCAAAGGTGCTAAGCTTAAGGGCAAACTCAAGGCTGGCCCTGGAGCAAAGAGCATGCACGACCCCATCTTCGACATGCCCGTATCGTTCTTCGAAGGTAAAGCCACCTTTACGCAGCGCGTAGAACTTACCGACAAGAACTACGAACTGAAGGGCTACCTGCAATATGGCGCATGCAACGACCAAAACTGCCTACCGCCCACCAGCGTCAACGCTCACCTCAACGGCACAGATGGCCCCGAGCCCACAGCCCAGACCAAGGCTGAAGAAGCAGCGCAAGCGGCTGCCGATGCCAACGCCCAGGCAGAAGCCCCTTTGCTCAATGCCGACTCTGCTCAGACTACCTCTGCTACAGACTCTGCACAGACCGCCATCGCCGTGCAGCCACTCGATAGCGCTTCCATGCAGCAACTGTGGACTCCCGTCATTAAGGAGCTCAAGAGCTTTGGCACAGACGGCACAGACATGACGGGCAAGGCTTGGTACTACATATTCTTTCTCGGATTCGTGGGCGGACTTGTAGCCCTCTTCACACCCTGCGTATGGCCTATCATCCCCATGACGGTGAGTTTCTTCCTCAAGCGTTCGGGCAACCGACGCAAAGGCATACGCGACGCTATCACCTATGGCATATCTATCGTGGTGATCTACGTAGCCTTGGGCCTTATCATCACCACGCTCTTCGGAGCCAATGCGCTCAACGACCTTTCCACCAATGCGGTGTTCAACATCCTGTTCTTCCTCATGCTCGTGGTCTTTGCAGCCAGCTTCTTTGGTGGCTTCGAGATTACGCTCCCCTCTAAATGGGGCGATGCCGTCGACAATAAGGCAGAGAAGACCACAGGTCTTCTGAGCATCTTCCTCATGGCTTTCACCCTCTCGCTGGTGAGCTTCTCGTGCACAGGCCCGATCATCGGCTTCCTGCTGGTAGAGGTAAGTACTTCAGGCGGTTCGGCTCTTGCCCCCACCATCGGTATGCTGGGCTTCGCCATCGCACTGGCACTCCCCTTCACACTCTTCGCCCTCTTCCCCACGTGGCTCAAGAGTGCGCCTAAGAGCGGTGGTTGGCTCAACAATGTGAAGGTGGTGCTTGGTTTCCTCGAACTGGCATTTGCTCTGAAGTTCTTCTCCGTGGCCGACCTTGCTTATGGTTGGCACTTGCTCGATCGCGAGACTTTCCTCGCCCTGTGGATAGCCATCTTCGCTCTGCTTGGCATCTATCTGCTCGGTGGCATCAAGTTTCCCCACGACGATGAAGATGAGCACCATACCTCCGTGCCTCGCTTCTTCTTAGCACTGATATCATTAGCCTTCGCCATCTATATGGTACCGGGCCTTTGGGGCGCTCCGCTCAAGGCTGTCAGCGCTTTTGCTCCGCCCATGTCGACCCAGGACTTCAACCTCGACCCTGTAAAGGTAGAGGCGAAGTTTACCGACTACGAAGCGGGCATGGCTTACGCCCGTCAGACGGGTAAACCCGTGATGCTCGACTTTACGGGCCACGGCTGCGTCAACTGCCGAAAGATGGAACTCGCTGTATGGCACGATGCCAAGGTGCGCGATCTTATTAATAAGGACTACGTGCTCATCTCGCTCTACGTAGACGAGAAGACTCCGCTTCCACAACCCATCGAGGTCAGCGAGAACGGACAGACCACTACGCTCCGCACCATCGGCGATAAGTGGAGCTACTTGCAGCGTTCAAAGTTTGGTGCCAACGCACAACCCTTCTACGTATTGCTCGATGCTCAGGGCAAACCGCTCAATGGTTCTTATTCATACGATGAGAGCATCGACAAGTTCGTCAACTTCCTCCAAACCGGCCTCGAGAATTTCAAGGTTGGCGAGTAAGAATTGAATCTTTCAGCCAATACTGTGGGCGACGCGTCCCCGCGTCGGCATAGCAATCAAAGCATTCCAACATGCCGACGCGAGACGCGTCGCCCACAGAACTAATGAATAGTAACTTTACGCGTTGGCGGAATTAGTAAACAAGTTGACAAGTTAACGGGTTAACAGGTAAGTTTGCAAAGCCCTTTAAGTTTTCTGCATTCTGACTTTAACATGATAAGTGGTATATAGCATACTTACTTGTTAACCTGTCAACTTGTTAACCCGTTAACCCGAAAATCCGCCAACGGGTAACTTTATAACCTAAAACCTCCAAACTTAATACTTTTATCTAAAAACTCTCAAATGACAACACTTACAACCCTCATTGTCGTGGTATTCGTGGTGGGCTATATGCTCATCGCCACCGAGAGCCTCAACAAGATCAACAAGGCAGCCATCGCCTTGCTCATGTTCGTAGGTTGCTGGACGCTCTTCATGTGCGACCCATCGCAGTACTTGCCCGCTGCCGTGGGCGACAAAGTGGCCACCGTCGTAGGCGAAGTGATCGAACATCACCTCGGAAGCGCATCGACCACGCTATTCTTCCTCATGGGCGCTATGACCATCGTGGAGCTCGTCGACCAAAACGGTGGATTCAACTTCGTGCGCGACATGATGCGCACCAAGAGCAAGCGCGGCCTGCTTTGGCGCATTGCCGTGATGACCTTCGTCCTCTCTGCCATTCTCGACAACCTCACCACAAGCATCGTCATGGTGATGATCCTGCGCAAACTCGTGACCGACCACAAGGACCGCATCATCTACGCTTCGCTTGTAGTCATTGCAGCCAACTCGGGTGGCGCAGCCTCGCCCATCGGCGACGTAACGACCATCATGCTGTGGAATAAGGGACTCATCACGGCAGCAGGAGTCATTAAGGAGATACTCATACCCTCCGTTGTATCGATGGTCATCCCCGCTTATCTGCTCTCCTTCTCACTCAAGGGACAACTTGCCTACAATGCCTCCGTCGAGGCTAAAGGCAGCGTGAGCGACCTCACGGCTCGTCAGCGCAAGGTGATCTTCTTCCTCGGTGTAGGCGGTCTGATCTTTGTGCCCATCTTCAAGAGCATCACGCATCTGCCTCCCTTCGTTGGCATACTGCTCGTATTGGGCGTGCTTTGGACCACTACCGAACTCTTCTACAGCCACCTGGGCCACGCTGAAGAGAAGGGCGCTATGCAGAAGCGCGTCACCAACATGCTTTCACGCATCGACATGGGCACCATCCTCTTCTTCCTCGGCATCCTCATGGCTGTGGCCTGCCTCGAGACCATCGGCGTACTCGTACAGATGGGTCAGGGCCTCAACACCTTCTTCGATGGCAACCACTTCATGGTGACAGGCATCATCGGTGCGCTCTCAAGCATCGTCGACAATGTGCCCCTCGTAGCAGGCTGCATGGGCATGTACCCCATGGCTGCTATGGGCGACTTTGCCCAAGACGGCATCTTCTGGCAGCTCTTGGCCTACTGCGCTGGTGTGGGCGGCTCAATGCTCATCATCGGCTCGGCAGCTGGTGTCGTAGTAATGGGCTTGGAGAAGATCACCTTCGGCTGGTATATGAAGCACATCTCATGGATTGCCGCCATAGGCTATCTCGCCGGCATCCTCTGCTACTACGTGCAGCGCGTAGTGATCGGCATGTAATGCCGCCGCTCCTCTCTAATTATACTATTTGCATAAAAGGGTGCAGACAGCTAATAGGTTGTCTGCACCTTTTTTTCGTCCCCTTCCACTTGCTATCTATAATTATTGAAGTTCCAGATTTAGAATTTCACATTCCAAATTCAGCCTGATCCGCACAAAACCTTAGATGCTTAATTTAAAATCCGAAACTTTAGTTTCACAAGATCTTTGAACTGCACTTCTTAGGCTCTTTGAACTGCACTTCTTAGATTGCTTAAACTGCACTTCTTAGATTGCTTAAAGTGCACTTTAAAGACCGCATGCTTACTGATTAAACGGTTCTTGAACGAGGATTGTACGAAATCACACTTTGAGGAACGAGGATTAAACGATATTTAAATGGTATTGAACGGATTTGTTTCGCCTTCTCTACATCTAAATTATGTATCATCTGTCAGCTACTGAGGCTTTGAAAGCCAGGGACTGATGGAACATTAATCTCCATTAATCACCCAATAATCTTTCATGAAATCTAAACTGTATTCTTAGCGCAAAGGATTTCGTGACTAACCTACGCACCGAAATCAAGCAGATAAGATGTATTAATGAAAAATTCATGGGCAATTAATGGGAATTTATGTTCAAAACAAGCGCGGAGCGAAAATCTTGGGCTTATACCTTAGCCACGAATTACCATGAATTAGTCATGAATTTTTCATTAATTCTACGCTCATAACCCAGGTACGCAATTCATGATTAATTCACGATAATTCGTGACTATCGAAGCATAGAAAGTATTAATGAAAAATTCATGGGCAATTAATGGGAATTTATGTTCAAAACAAGCGCGGAGCACAAATCTCCGGGCTTATACTTTAGCCACGAATTACCATGAATTAGTCATGAATTTTTCATTAATTCTACGTTCATAACCCATGTACGCAATTCATGATTAATTCACGATAATTCGGGACTATCGAAGCATAGAAAGTATTAATGAAAAAATCATGGGTCAAATAATGAGAATTTATGTTCAAAACAAGCGCGGAGCGAAAATCGTTGGATTTATATTTTAGCCACGATACACCGCGCAAGCGCACATGCAAAAGGGCCAACGCACATCATCATGCGTTGACCCTTAAAACTTGTATTCCCATCCGCGCTTCCTAAAGAGGAGAACGGAGGACAGAGAGGGGGATTATTTCACTCGTTTCACAACCACCTTGCGTCCGTTGATGATATAGATACCTGGAGAGAGGTGTTTGTCGTGGACACGAGTACCATCCAAGCGATAGACTACGAGATCCTCCTCTTCATTCTCGCTCGCTGTGACATCGTTGATGCCAGAGGGATCAGCCTTTACAGTAACAAAACAGTTGGCTACTATTTTGTTATTTTCTGCCGAGGTAGCATATATAAGGGAAGTTCCCTTATGTACAGCCGTGACAAGTCCTGTGGCTGAAATAGTCGCTGTGTTTGAATCTGTGCTACGCCATATTATGCTCTTGTTCGTAGCATTAGTCGGAAGCACTTCTGCCACGATTTGGAAAGTCTCGCCTGCGGTAAGGCTGAGATGAGTCTCGTTGAGCTTAATGGAAGTAACAGGAATAATAAGTACTTCTACCTTCGTAAAGCGATTCCAGAATTTCTGCTCGTTCTTGTAAGCATTAGCGTTGAATACATGGAGCGTAGCATTTCTGAAAATCGAGTTCATCAGTGATACGTCTGCCGTTCCTGCATACGTAGGAGGAGTGCTTGCATGGCAATAAACATCATTCAGCGAGGTGCAACCATAGAAGATGTTATCGCCAATCTGATTTACGCTGCTTGGAATCACTAAGCTTCTCAAGTTAGTAAGGCCATAGAACGCATTGTTATTGATTTTACTCGTGCCTTGCGGAAGTTCTATCGTAGTCAGTTCTTCACCATTCAAGTACAGATGATGAGCCACGTTCAGAGGATTGGCCGTAGGAGTCACGAAGTTGGTATGAGCCCAACTTTTCAAGTCGGCAATGGCCACCTTTTGTAGACTTGAGCAGCCATTGAAAGCATTGCTGCCTACATTCAGATTGTCTGTTGTGGTAGTGAAAGTTACCACGCTGAGACTCTTATCACCATCAAAAGCACCATTGCCAATGGAAGAAAGGTTTGCGGGCAAAACGACATTTGCCAACACTACATTATTCGCAAATGCATATGGCGAAATGCTTGTAAGACTTGGACAAGCGCTGAGGTCGGCACTCTCCAACCCACTATTGTGGAAAGCGTAATTGCCAATGGTTCTTAGATCTTTACCGAATGACAAATTATTGAGAGCTTGGCAATCACGGAAGGCACTCTTGCCGATACTTTGTACCGACTGTGGAAGTGATACATTTCTGAGCGAACGGCAACCATAGAAAGCCACGTCACTAATTTGAGTCAAACTACTGCTAAGCTGTACAGTATGCAGATTCGTACAATCTCTGAATGCCGAAGTTCCCATAGTTTTTACGCTATTGGGAGTGGACACAGATAGGAGGCTGGTCTGTCCGTAGAAAGCATTTTCTCCGATAGCTATCACCTTATAGTTCACGCCATTGTAATAGACTTGCTCGGGTATGCTAATATTGCCTGAGTAAAATTGTGGGAAGCTATTCATTCCCGTTGGCAACTTTCCACCATATGCATTGGTCACTATTGCTTCTCCATTGTCGAGGAATTCATAGAATATATTGCCAACTTTCTCTATGCTCGAATTCTCGCTAATGACCATTACCTCACAAGTAGCAAGAAGAGAACCATCCGTTTTCAATTTGCAAAGAATACGGGTTTCGCCGAGAGCCTGTCCCTTGACAAATCCTTGATCATCGACAGAGGCGATTGAAGCATTTTCCGATTCGTAGGATACATCGCTCGACAGATCAACACTTGCACTCAGCGTCAGTTGTTCTGAGCTACCTTTCTTCAGCGTTAAACTTGTCTTGCTGAGAGCAGGATTTTCATAGACTTTCACATCATATTTATCAAGCACAATGGTCGGGTCGTCTTTTAATACATACTTAATCGTAGCCATACCAGAAGCAACAGCCGTAATCATGCCCGAATCGTCAACCATTACAACAGAATTGTCCGTACTTAGGTATTGACCTATATCGCTATAGTCGCCATCAGTGGTAAGACTGTTTTTATAAGTCTTATTAACCCCGAGGACAACAGAAGCCTTGTCGAATGACACTTCGCCATAGACCTTCACTTCGCATTGTGCAAGGACCTTACCTTCTTTTGATACATACTGAATGTTAGCAGTTCCTGGACCTATGCCCTTCACTGTACCATTCGCATTAACCGTTACCACCGATTCGTTTGTACTCTTCCATGAAGCCACTGAAGACAAGTCTATATTAGAGTTTGCAGTAAGAGTCATTGTCTCATTCTTATGCAGCAGAAGTTTGCTCTTTGAAAGCGACACTTCATCATAGACTATTACAGGATATGACTTAACCACATTGGATACAACACTATTATTACATGTTTCTGTCAATATGCATTGTATGGTCGCGGTGCCAACCCCCACAGCCTCGATTCTACCATTAGCATCTACTGTTGCCACATCTGGATTGCTACTTTTCAAAGAGAATATACCACTTTCTCCTTTTAAGGATTCTGAGACCTCTCCTTTCTTTAGCAAAATATCCTTTACTGCTAAATCATAAACTCTAATCTGGCATGAGTCTACTTTGTTTCCCTTGAGATACAGATAAATTGTAGTAGTACCTAAAGCGGTGGCTTTAACCAAACCATTCTCATCTACAGTGGCTACTGCATTATTGGAACTTTCATAGCGAACAGAGGTTACTTTATGATATCGTGCATCCAATTGTTTGGAAGTTCCCTTTGCAATGCCTATCTTCGAAGAAGGAAACACATCACGCACTTTTACGTGATACGTGCCAAAAACTAAAGTGTCACCCATCAGCACTATTTGTAAATCGAAGGCTTTCTTTTTCTCCGCGTTAATAAAATATGATAAGACTCCGTCTTCACTTTTATAATTAACTACAGATGATATATCTACTCCCTCATATTCCAACGGACCGAGGTCTTCACGCGTATAAATCCCCCAGTCTAATTCTAAATCTTTCTCAAACGGCGGTTTTATATCATTTACAACGCATACCTCGCTTTTTCTGGAATATGATTTTTTAGATTTTTTATCCCAAAATTTTATTGTCACTTGAGCAAAACCAGCTCCTTTAGCATTTACATTTCCATCAAGATCCTCACACATTAGTACATCACTGTTATCTATTTCAGAGTCCACTTGAAAAAGTCAGCAGAGCCGACCTAATTAATATTACGTTAGTTTAATACTATATTGCTCTTTGATATTTTGTAGTCTGGAAAAAAAATCGTAACTTTATACTTGATTTCAAGGCACTAAGCAATGTTCAAG